>NZ_SOHC01000064.1:0-122721 GCF_004403955.1 Cryobacterium sp. TMT1-2-1 | reverse complement strand
TACTGAGATTCTCTCAGCACCCACCGACATCCGCAGTTATGTTCGACCGTGTCGCGACAACCTCACCCGGACCCGCCCTGTGGAGGACAAGAGCGAGGACAAGAGCGAGGACACGAGTGAGGCCAAGCGGGAGGCGTTCTGCCACAGCGACGACGATGGCCCCGCACTCACCAACACTCAGCCCACCCCCAGCCACACCCCTTGCCCCCACCGCACACCGGGTAAAGGGTGACAGCATGAAGAGAATTTCGTACAGTGGGGCGTCGTTCCTGACAGCTGATCGAGTGGCCGATTCTCTCCTGCTCCTGGTCGCCGCGATACGCGATCACCACGGCGCCGAGGTGGTCGAGCTGCCGGCTGTCGGGTTCGGTGGCGAGCCGGTGGTCGTGCAGCTCGTGGTTGGCCCGGCGAGCGAAATCATCAGCATGTCCGAGGGCACACCGGAGGCCGAGACCGGCAGCACCGAACCCGACACGACCGAGGTGGTCGATTATCTGCGCGGCCGCATCCAGAACTTGTCCCTGACTCCTCGCCTCACCCTCTTCGAGACGAAGGCGGACCCTGACTCCCTCGGTTGGGACGACCTGGATCTTGCGTAGGGGCGAGCCTACGGGCGCGCGCCCGTAGGTTCGACACACAACACCCAGCGAGCGGATGCCCCGGCGCAGGCAATCCCGCGACGCCAACTCGTTCCGTCAGAAGCCGCAAGTGCTTCTTGATGTGCGAACGGCATCCGTTGGGGTTTCGGTCATGCCCTTGGTCCGCTTCGCGGCGCGGTTCTCTTTGATTGCGCCCGTCAAGTTCTTGAGACAATCTGTTGTGTTTTTTTCTGCGCCGCTGCCTTTTGGTGGCGGTCGTGGTGAGCGGCCAGCGGGGCGGCTGGTTGTAGACCTCCCTTGTGCGAGTGAGGGCGACGCCGTTTATCCTTGCTTCGCGGCGAAGAAGGCGCTGAATTTTCCTAGGAATTCAACCTCTCAGCTCAGCATTCTCGGCTTGCAAGGCATTGTGTTTGGCCCACTCAACCGGGCCAGGCTCGGCAGCGTCGGCCTCGGGGTGTTCCTCTTTCCAGACGCGAACCCAATTGCCCAGCGTCCCCTCGACAACACCGATCTCGGGGGCAACTTGATCGATCGGTCGGCCTGATGAAATGACCAGCTCTACGGCCTCGGCCCGGAACTCGGCACTGAACTTACGACGATTCGACATGAAACAGATACTCCTTACCTCACAACTCACAATGGCGGACCAGTGAACGCCCACCGATGATCGCACCCACCCAGACAGGACACGGGCCGCAACGGGGGCCCGGGTCACAGAAGCCCCGGGGAGGGCAGTGGCCGACAAGGCGCAAGCGCCGCCAATGGCCGTCGGCGTCGTCATTGCTGCCCACTCGAGCATCGACGTGAGCGGATTATCTTGGGAGAAACCCGTTATCCGGAACCGCGCCGCCAACACAACCGCGAAAAGACACCATGGCGTGCTCGCCTGCGGGTGCTGAGGAACAACGGCATCACTGGGTCGATGGGACGCGTCGGCGCGTGCGGCGACAACGCCGCGATGGAGTCCTTCTTCGCGCTCCTGCAGAAGAACGTCCTCGACCGGCAGCGCTGGACGACGAGGGAGGAACTGCGCCTCGCGATCGTCGTCTGGATCGAGCGGACCTACCACCGGAAGCGCCGGCAACGCCGCCTTGGCAAGCTCACCCCGATCGAGTTTGAGACAATACACATGGCCCTCAAGGCCGCCTGAAACCACTAACCCCTTGAGTCAACTGAACTCGGGGCAGTCCCAAATTCGACTTCATGGTCGGCTTCAAGTTCTCAACTTATGCGACGTGGTGGATCCGCCAGTCCATCCATCGCGACATGGCCGACAAGGTACGGATGATTCGCGTCCCCGTGCACACGGCTGACAAACTCAACAAGATCAAACGGACCCGCCAAGAGCTCACCAGCATGCTTGAGCGTGACCCAACCGTGGGGGAACGATTTCATGACCGGTTCCAGGGCGTGACCGGGGAACGCGTCCGCCAGATCGAGAAGCGCGCGCTCGCCCTGCTGCACGTGCCGCGGCTCGAACGGTACCTGCGGGACTGAAAGCACGAGGCTCGCATCCTGCCATTCAGGTTCGCCCGATGGGCTGGGATCGGCTTCGGGGCGTCCTTTCCCGTCGGCGCGCGATTGATCAAGCGCGTTTGTCGTGTCTTCCTGCCATGTCCGCCAGAAGGGGGACTTTGTGCCCTACTCCTGGGGCGGGCCGATTCTCGACAATCGAACCATGACAACAGAAACCGGGAGCGCAGCATGGGGTCTCTAACCTACGATCGCGTTGTGGTCGACATCGACGATCGAACCTTGACCCATGTTCAAATCGTCGTCATCCAGAAACTTCGTCGCGGGGAGAGCTTCTCGCTGTCCTGGAACGACTCCGCCCAGGGGGGAGGCGGCCGCAGCTCGGTGTGGCTCAACCCCGCCATCCCCCTCTACTTCAAATTCGCCGGCGGGAGCGTGCCCACCATCAATCCGCACTGGCTCGAGGAACTCACCCGATCCGCAGCCAGTTCCCAGGGCCTGGTGATCTCCAGCGAGCGGATACCAACGCTTGAATCTGAGGTTCCGCCGCGGGCCGGTCGGTCATCCGGCCCCCGCCTCGCGGTTCGCCCAGCCCGGACGCTGGCCGTGACACGATCCTGAGATCTTCGCATTCCTCAACTTTCCCATTTTCTCGCCCCACCCCGGAGGGGTCATGAATAGCGTCAGCGCGATCGTCAAGCCGATGAGCGCAACCATGCGTGCGAAGTCCAACGCCGGGCCGTCGCCGGTCTTGCCAGCCGAGACGCCGGTGCGACTAGATGCGAAGGCAGACACACGCGTGGTTACAGACGAGTTCCTCATTCAGAACCTCGGACCCCGGCGCCGAGAAGCTTTCAAGACCCTGATCGGCCGCGCCGTACCTGAAGAGCAGGTAACCGCCGCATTCGACGACACGTTGTCACAGCAAGACGATGACCTCAGTTTGTGTCTGGTGGCGGAGACCCACGCAGGCGCTCTCCTCGGCCTCGCGCGCGCCCACGGGCCTGTCGATATCGACGAGGACGCTGTGCTGATTAGCAGCCAAATTGCGGTCCTTGACCTCCTCATCGCGAGCTCGGAGACGGTGGGCGATGCCCTGCTGATCCAGCTTGCAGGGTCGGTCGATCAGATCGGCTGCGGCCGGCTTATGGCATCATTCTCGACGCAGACTGCCTGATGCGGAGGCCCAAAAACCGGACGAAACAGCTAATTCCTGCACGGAGGTTCCGGTTTTCACAAACCCGGCCCCCTTCAGCAGGTGGTTAGTGACCGGCGCCCATGTTTCCGGCGAGCCGGGTGTGCATGGTGGGGCTGGATTCGTTGAGGCCCTCGATCACGGCGCGTTTGCCGTGGCGCTCGTACTTGTTCGTGATGGCGTCGAGGGCGGCGACCGTTGATGCGTCCCAGATGTGGGAGTTGGGTGGTTTTGAGGTCCCCAGTGCTACATGTCGCAACCTCGCAACCTCGCAACCTCGCAACCTCGCAACCTCGCAACCTCGCAACCTCGCAACCTCGGGACCTTTGGCCCTGTGAGCTGAGAAGTCCGTGTATCACACTGATTCCACGAGGCTGAACTCACCGCTTCAAGGCCACCTCAGGTCATTCAACACGGGCGCTTCCGGGCGCTGCAACTAGCTTCGGTCCGCAACCAGACAAGAGAAGAGAAATCGCGATGAGACCCGATGAGCGTGAAGTGCGGACGCCAGACGATGTCCAGCTCACCCAGATCTCCGACGGCGAATGGAGAGTGAGCGACCGACGAGTGCCCTGGGACAGTCCTTTCTCACTCATCGGCTTCATCAGTCTGAACGCAGACCAGCACGAGGTGCTGGAGTTCGGTGATCCCATGCGAACCTTCTTCGTCGGCTCCATGGCAGAGGCAGAATCCATATTCGCCCCGCCAGCTGGTGATTTCGTAAAACGTCAGCCGACACGAGAACCGCGATCCCTCGACGAACGCCTCGAACGCGTGCTGCCACTGTGGGCCCGTGGGCAACTCGGCCTCTTGCACAGCCGGGGCTGACGCAGGGGCGTCAGCGAACGACGAGGCACCGTTTCACGGCGAATGAGCGCATCGCGATTCTGGCCGAGGAGAACGCGATTCTCGGCATACCCATGCAGGTCAGATCGCCGACCGTCTGGAACGCTACTCGTTGGAGGGGGGTTTGCGGAACGTGGCCGGGATCGCTTGCTGATCCGGCAGCGGCGGGGTTCTGATTTGTGAACTCTTGGCCAGCGCGGACAACAGCTCTGATGCTTTTCCCAGCACCTCAAGCGCGCTCTCCGACTGCTCCAACTGAGCCTTGCCCAGCACAATCGGAAACCTGCCCGCAGGGGAGTGCTGATTAGTTCGAACGGGATTCCAGCGCAGTGACTTGTTGGAAACGCCGTCCAAGTTCTGCGTCGTAGGCTTCCTGACCGCCGGCCTTGACGATGAAGCCAGGGTGGTCGGAGTAGTGCTCCCAACGGTCAAGGTCAGCGCGTGCTGCCCCGAGTTCCTTCAGCGTCGGTGCGGAGGCATCAGACTGCATGGCTTGAGTATGGCGTGGTCAGGGCCAGAGAACTCGAGCCGAGGCCATGATCCCGGGGCATTGACCCAGGATCCACGGTCGCATTCCTCAAGGAGGCGACGTTGACCCCCGACTTCATCGTGTAGCCGCCGCCCTCGATGCCAGCCTTCATCGTGCGAATCCCAAATGCCCGGTTGAGGCGCCCAGGGGCACCCGAACTGGTTCGCGTCCCACTGTCGTGTGGTCACATCCTGAGCATTTCAACACGTAGCGAGGAAGTGTGTCTCTCTCGGCATGGGCCGGGTTTGGTGTTAGCCGCGCGTGTGAGCGGCAGTAGGGGCACGTGAGTCTCATTGAATATACTTCCCGCTCAGCGAGCATTCGAAGATAGGGCGAAGGTCAGGGGTTTTTCGGTGGAGCCTTGAAGTTTGGGCAGGGCAGGGCAGGGCAGGGCAGGGCAGGGCAGGGCACGGCTTGCCTAGCGTGACCGCTCCGCGCACGTCCTAATCGATCAAGTACGACCGCAAGCACGGAACGGCCAGCAGCGCCAACGCGCGTTTCTCGATCTGTCGGACTCGTTCGCGGGTCACACCCTCGACTACGGCCACCTGCTCCAAGGTTCGGGGTCTATCGCCGTTCAGGCCGAAGCGGGCGCGCAGGATCGACTGTTCCCGTTCCGGCAGCGCCGTGAGGTAGAAGGAAATATCCGTCGTTCGCAGGACGAGCATCCCGTACTCGTCGGGTTGCATTGAGTCACCGTCGATGATCAACTCCGAAATGTCACCGGTCCCGTCGCCAACCGGCGCAGACAGAGAAATCGGTTCCTGATCGTACTTCAGTAGTCTCGACACGTCGTGGGGCAGAATATCGCTGGCCTCCGCGATCTCTCCCACGGTCGGCTCACGCTCAAGCGTGTTGGTGAGGTCCCGGCGGATCCGTTTTATCTTGTTGAGTTTCTCGGCCGTGTGCACCGGGACGCGAATCATTCTCACCTTGTCTGCCATGCCGCGGTGGATGGACTGGCGGATCCACCACGTCGCATAAGTCGAGAACTTGAAGCCAGCCATGTAGTTGAACTTCTCCACCGCACGCATCAGGCCCATGTTGCCGTCCTGGACAATATCCATGATGAGAGCGCCACGACCGGAATAGTGTTTGGCGATGCTGACCACGAGCCTCAGATTGGCCTCGATGAAACGCTTCTTCGCGCGCTTCCCATCATGGGCGAGCCACGCCAATTCGCGCTGGTGAACCGTGTCGGACACGCCTTGGTGCAGCTTCTCGGCCGCGAAGAGGCCCACCTCGATTCGCCGGCCGAGGTCGACCTCGTCCTCAGCGGTGAGCAGCGATTCCTTGCCGATCCTGCGCAGGTAGTCACCGAACGGATCCGTCGATCCTGAGTTATATCGGGCGCGTGAGGACGAAGTCGAGGATGCTTGCAGGGCCGCGCTCATGAGAGTGCCTTCCGCGCATCCCGCATCAAGGCGAGTAAGCCCGTCGATGAGACCGGAGACAGCCGGGCCTGTCCAGCGGTCCGGACCGAACCATAACGAAGCAGCGTATTCACAGTTATTTCCCCCCAGCTGATTGTCATTCAAGTGGTGCTCTCGTGCACGTTCTGACGCCAGGCTTCCGAGTCTCTGTTTCGTTCTTCACCCGATCACGCTGACATTTCTCAAGGTACGGGCCCGATTCGGCTGAACTGTAGAGCAATAAGTCCTCGGTTTCGCGCTCTTCGGGTGTGCTTGCCACACCGGAATCGACCTTTCTCGGTGGCGCCGCCCAGAAGGGGGGCCGGGGACTTCACCCATCTCGAACACACTGGACTTTATGCTCTAGTTCGGTTGCGTCCCGGCGCGCGACAATGGTCTGAACGGGCGAACCCGTTGCTGGAGTACATCGCGTCCGCTTCTGTGGGCAGTGACGTACTCGCGGACTTGGTGAAGGAGAAACATGGATGAGGCATCAGCGTCATTGTCGGGTGAAGCGCAAGGCTCCGGATCTCTGATCCGAGTGTTCATCCTGGACGACCATGAGCTGGTGAGGCGCGGGCTGCGGGAGCTGCTGGCGGAGGAGGGTTTCGAGGTTGTCGGGGATACCGGTTCGGCGCAGGACGCAACCGAAAGGATCTTGGCTTTGCGTCCGGACGTGGCAATTCTGGATGGTCGACTCCCGGACGGCACCGGTGTGGAGGTGTGCCGCAATGTGCGGTCAACCGCACCAGCGGTCCAGTGCCTCATCCTGACGAGTTACGACGATGACCAGGCGCGGAGCGGTGCTGTCCTGGCCGGCGCCGCGGGCTACGTGCTCAAAGAGATCCACAGTGCCGATCTGCTCGACAAGATACGCCGGGCCGCGGCCCATGAGACTCTTTTCGACCCCAGGGACAGGGCGCGGATCTTTGAGAACCTCGCGGACCCGAATCTGCGGGATCCGCGGTCGGCGCCGCTGACCGATCAGGAACGGAGGGTACTCAGCCTGATCGGTGAGGGGCTCACGAACCGGGAGATCAGCAATGCGATGTTCCTGACCGAGAAAACGGTCAAGAACTATGTGTCGTCGATGCTGGCGAAGATGGGATTCCACCGCCGCACCCAGGCGGCGGTCTTCGTCGCGAGGGGCGGGGACAAACCGCGACGCTAAACCCTGCGGATTGGCGCGGACCACACGAGGCGGGTTCCTTCCCCCGGGACGCTCGAGACGGCCATACGCCCGCCGCAGGCTTTTGCTCGATGTTTGAGGTTGTCCAGGCCGCTGCGCTTGACTGTTCCCGAGAAGCCGTGTCCGTTGTCGGAGATGAGGAGCTTCACCCGGCCTTGCCCGACCTTCACGGAAACGTCGATCGAGGTTGCCCCGGAGTGGCGCGCGGCATTGCTGAGTCCTTCGGAAATGACGGCCAGCAGGTTCTCCGACAGGAGGACTCCGATATCCTCGCTGAGAGGACCTGAGAGAAGCACGCGCGGAGAGAAAGGAAGCCAGTCCGTCTTGTCCTTGATGGCACTCAGGATCCGGCTATTCAAGGTCTCTGTTGTGGGGGAGATTCCGCTGAGTGAGTGAATGGTGCGTCTCACTTCGCGAATGGTTCCATCCAATTCTTCTGTGACCGTCTCGATTCGCTCGAGGGCTCTGACGTCGCTTGTGAAATGACGGATGCCCTGCAGGCTCAGACCAGCCGCAAAGATCCGCTGAATAACGACGTCGTGCAGGTCGCGGGCGATCCGGTCACGGTCGCCGAAAACGGCCTGCTGCTCTCTCGCCTGGTTGATCTGGGTCAGTTCGAGCGCCATCGCCACATGCGCGCCGAACACGGCGCCCATCTCGACGTCGGTTGGACCGAATCCTGAGGATCCGGCGCGCCGGGAGAGCACCAACACCCCACCTCGTCCGCCGCGACGGTGGACCGCCGCCATCAGCGTTGGGCCCATCGCCGGCCCCTCGTCGACTCCGACGCCAATCCTACTGAAAACGAGTGGAGACTCCCGCAACGCCATCGCGGGCCCCCGGATTTCCAGTTCGGCCAGAGCGGAGGCACGGATAGCCGCCACGCGGCCGACGAGAGCCGCCGCGCCTGGCCCCGCGGCCGCCACGCACGACATCTGGCTGTTCTCCTCCGTCGGGAAACCCAGGAAAGCGAAGTCCGCCCCGGTTTCGAGCATGGCCCGCCGGGCTACGAGATCGAGGCCCTCCTGGTTTTCGTTATCGACAGAGTCCAGGATCCCTCTGGCCACGTCCACGCCGGCCTCGAGTTGCTTCCTGCGCAGTTCGGACTTCTCGAAAAGACGCGCGTTCTCGATGGCGACGCCCGCCGCTGCGGCCAGCGCGACCACCAGTTCCTCGTCCGACGAAGTGAAATCGCCCCCGCCACGCTTTGCGGTGAGGTACAAATTCCCGAACACAACATCCCGAACGCGGACGGGAACACCCAGAAACGACACCATGGGTGGGTGGTTCGGTGGAAACCCCGCTGCCGCGGGATGCTTACCCAAGTCGTGCAAGCGGAGCGGCCGTGGCTCGCGGATGAGTAAGCCCAGAACCCCGTGCCCGGTCGGAAGCGGCCCAACGAGCTTCGTCGTTTCAGCGTCGAAACCGACCGTGATGAACTGGTCCAGGGAGCCGTCATCGCCAATCACACCCAGCGCCCCAAACTCTGCATCCACGAGCTGGCAGGCCATCCTGACCAAGCGTTCCAGCACGATCTCCAGGCTCAGGCCCTCGGCAACGATGGACAGAGCTCCAACTAGACCACGCATGCGGTCAACGACCGCTGCGAGCCCCTCGGCAGGAGTCGCCACCCCAGGCAGGAGACCCTCACTCCCCAGGACACGGGTACCCGGCACAGTCTGGTCGTGATGCCGATCCATCATTTGGCTTGCTCCGCATGCTCGTTATCGCTTCGACCAGCGCTTATGCACGGCGGCCACGGTCTGGCTTGCTCTCCCGCAACCCTCTCATGTGCGAGCCAGAACCTTGCGGCACTCTTGGGTGGTTTGACACACACCATCTAATACATTCCACATCAGCGCCTGACTCTCGCCTCCGTCAAGTTGTCCCCGAGGCGAACGCAACTCGGAAACGTTCGGCGTGACGGTAAATCCACAGCCGGATCAACCCGGTACGTCCTTTCCCTGGACTGGCATTCCGCTGGCCGAGTGAATTGAGAAGTCGGCGTCAACGCCGTGGACAAAATCTAAGTCGGGAAGACTGACGCAAACGATGCGACCGCGGACTCGAAACGATCAAACATGAGATGCCGTCGTGGCGCCTCCATGTTCATGACTTCAAAAACAGGACCACGTTTCTCAATGTAACCGAGCACCTTCTCGGGCGACCTTTCATTCCGCCGGCGATCACCCACACGCCACTCATGATCGGACAGACTGCAGACCTCGAGATCTGCCGCTGCGCACGGTTCATGCCACTGATTCGACACTGAATCTCCTTCGTGGGGAGTAATACGGACCGGCGCTGCCTCGACCGGCTCCGATGCCGCTCCCGGCTCGACCCAACATATCCCTCAATCATCACGGCGCCCCCAGGTGCCGTGAATACAGCGGCTACCCGCTGTCGTCCCGGAAGCTACTGAGCATCGGAGGCCCATCGGCCTGCTTGATGTTCTGATTGACGTGGAGCACGTCGGCTCCATGAAGCCACGCCCTCACACGAACGCGGATACCGCGGCCACCCGCTTGCCCGGTTCCACTCACGCCAAACAGGGGCCGGATCGACACGTGCGCCCTCCGAGGACGAGCCCTCGGGGTGCTGCTCCTCGTGGATTATTCGGCCAACCACGACGCGATGGGCCTCGTCGGAGCCTGCGGTGACAAGGCCGCGATGGAGTCGTTCTTCGCGCTACTGCAGAAGAACGTCTTCGACCAGAAGCGGTGGGCAACCAGGGAAGACCTGCGCCTCGCGAGCGCGGCCCGGCGAGCGAAATCATCAGCATGTCCGAGGGCGCACCAAGGACCGAGCCCGGCAGCACCGAGCCCGTCAGCAGCCGCTAGTGCTTCTTGATGTGCGAAACGGCATCCGTTGTGGTTTCGGTCATGCCCTTGGCCCGCTTCTCGGCGCGCTTCTCTTTGATGGACCTTCCCGGCTTCTTGTCATGGTGCCGGTGCGGTGATTTGTCAGGCATTTCGTGCTCCCTAACTGCGGGCCCGGGATGACTCCGCGATGACCCTCACCCAAAACGGTACGCCGATTCCGAGCGAATGTCACCAGCCGAACGATGCAGAAACCGTGCGGCGCGCAAGACCGAAAACGGGGGACAGACTCCCCGTTGTGGGGCTTCCCCCGGGCCGTGCCGCACTGTTAGGTTCAGGAGGGGCGATCACTGGATCACCGCGGCGGTTCTCTACGCCAAACGAAATGGCACACTCGTCGTAAGGCGGGGTCGCAAAGGCACGGGACCTTCGGGTTAGCCGGCCCACCGAATTGGATGGATCGACCCGGATGACTGCTCAGGCCTTGTTCGCAGCGCCCACCAGACCGGCCAACATCAGCCCAGCCGACACCAGGCCGGCGGATACCAGGCCGGCCGACATCACGGCTGCCGCACGCGCTCGCCCGATCGGCACGGCGGGTCGGCGCCGGATCCTGCAGGCCTTCCTGATCCAGACCCTCGGCTACACCGGCGACGACGCGCGCGGTGAGGTGGAGAATCTGGAGCGCAGCGTCTCCGACGCGATCGTGGAGCGCATGGACAACCACCTCCGGGCATCCGCCCCCGCAACCCCGACCTCGCCCCCGACGCAGGCTCGCCCGGTGCGCCCCGTCGTGATGAAGCTCACCGATGCCACGGCCGGCGGGGAGATGGCCATCGTGCGCGTTTCCGACGCCGTGCCGACCCTGCTCGCCTATCTGGCCGAGCTGGGCCTGGCCGCCGGAACGCGACTCACGGTGCGGAAGCATCGCTCGAACTCCGCGGTCATGACGATCCAGGTCCGGGGTCAGGCCGGGCAGATTCACCTCGGCAGCGTGGCCTCCGATGCCGTCTGGGTCGAAGGCGCCGCGGCGGCCTGAGCCCGCGGCGGCCTGACGGCCGGATCCAATCGCATCCCTGACCGCAAGGCAGGGCACCTTGGCTTGCCTCCAAGTTCATGCTGGAGTCACTGGGGGTTTATGTAGTGCGGCAAGGGTGGAACGATGACAGAATTCACCCGCCGCTCCATGTTCACCGTTGCCATTGCCGCGGCCGGTCTCGCCGTCGCCGCACCTGGTGCCGCCGGGGCCGCCCAGGCTGCCCGTCCCGCGGCCATTCCCCTGGTTCGGAACCGTTTGACCTTGCCGAGCGGGATATCCACGGGCGACGTGACCACCGATTCCGGAGTCCTTTGGTCCCGCGGGTCCGGACAGGGTCTGCTGGTCGCTACCCTGCGCGCGGTAGACGACGGCGGGTCTCCGCTGGGCGGCGGCCGTGCCTTTGAGCGCGTCCTACGAGGCAGTCCTGCCAGTGAAGCCACCGATTTTACGTCCAGGATCAACTCTCGGGACCTTCCTTCGGGAACGCATTTTGCCCTCAGTCTCCAGTTTGAGGATGTGGACGGGAACCTCGGTGAGGCTGCGCAGGGCTCTTTCAGCACGGCACCGGGCCAGGGCCGGCACGGCAGCGGTTCCGCCCCGCGGCGCCAGAGCTTTGTGTGGACTGGCGACACCGCTGGTCAGGGGTGGGGCATCAATGAGGAGATCGGTGGCATGCGTGGTTACGCCGCGATGCACGCTACACGACCGGATTTTTTCATTCACTCGGGGGACACCATCTACGCAGACGGCCCCATCCAGGCCCAGGTGACCGAACGGGACGGGAAGCTGTGGCGGAACATCGTCACCGAGGAGGTGTCCAAGGTGGCCGAGACGCTGAAGGAGTACCGGGGGCGGCACCGCTACAACCATCTGGACGCCAATCTCCGGGCCATGTACGCGGATGTTCCGGTGATCGCCCAATGGGATGACCATGAGACGCATAACAACTGGTACGCCGGCCAGATCCTGACCGATGCCCGCTACACCGAGCGGCGCGTTGATGTTTTGGCCGCCCGCGCCCGCCAGGCCTGGCAGGAGAACCAGCCCATTGCCCAGCTGACCGACGGCAGCACCGGGTTTGAACCGGCGCGCATTTACCGCAAGATCTCCCGGGGACCACAGCTGGACATCTTCTGCCTGGATATGCGCACCTTCAAGGACCCCAACACCGATGGCAAGGAGGCCCAGCAGACCAACATCCTCGGCCAGGAACAGGTCGACTGGCTCATCCGGGAGGTGCGCCAGTCCACGGCCACCTGGAAGGTGATCGCGGCGGACCTGCCGCTTGGCCTCATCGTTTCGGACGGCCCGGTGAACCAGGAGTCTCTGGCCAACCGGGACAACGGTGCTCCGCTGGGCAAGGAGCTGGAGATTGCGGGCGTGCTTTCCGCCTTCAAGCGCCACCGGGTGAGGAACGTCGTGTGGCTCACCGCGGATGTCCACTATTGCGCGGCGCACCACTACTCGCCGGAACGGGCGGTGTTCCAGGACTTCGACCCGTTCTGGGAGTTCGTGGCTGGGCCTATCAACGCCGGCAGCTTCGGTCCCAACCAGATGGATGGAACCTTTGGCCCCAGCGTGGAGTTCTCCAAGGCCGGCAGCTACGCCAACGAGTCACCTCGCAGCGGCGAGAACCAGTACTTCGGCCACGTGGATCTTGGTGAAGAGGACGTGTTTTCTGTGAGTTTGCGCAACGCCAACGGTGCGGTGGTCTGGAGTAAGGAACTTCATCCGGAGCGCTGATCCCAGCGGACTCGGCAGCGATGCGGCCGGTAGCGGTGGTCACGACCACCTGTCAGCGCGTAAGCGCGCCGAGTTCTGCGCGAGAACGTGCGCCCGCTTTCCGCAACAAGTTCGACACATGGAACTTCACAGTGTTGTTGCTGATATCCAGTTGCGACCCGATCTCGCTGTTTCGTGCACCCGAAACGACAAGTCGCAGCACCTCCCTCTCCCTGTGCGACAGGGCGACGACGTCTTCGAGCGGCTCGGGTTCGTTCGGGGGATCCAGCGGCAGACGCACCTCTAGCAACGACCCCCAGCCCGGAGTCGACGACACCGCGAACTCACCATCTAAGGCACTCACCCGCTCCGCAATCGGGCGGAGGGAATCATCGTGGTGCGACAGATCTCCCGCACCGTCGTCGCGAATGCCGATCAAAAGATTGAGTCCGTCGCAGTCCCATTGGATCCTCACGCGGCGGGCAGCGCCACTATCCACGAAGGCGAGCACTGCACTCCGCACGATCGCGCGTGCCGCGTGAGCTACTTCGCCCGGCAACGCCCTGCCCGTGGCCGGCGGTTCCACAAACTGGACCTCCAGGTCCCCAAACCGTTCGAGAGGGCGCAGGTCATTCCGTAGGCGGGCAAATGCACCCACGACCGGTTCGAGCATTGTTCCGCGCTGTTGATCTGTGGTCATCCGAATCTCCACCAGAGCGGTGGCGGCGATATCTATGGTCATTGTGCGAGCCGCCTTGTCGTCCACCCGCGAGGATCGAAGGACAGCCAAGAGGGACTCGAGTGTCACTGCGTGGCGGTCGGCTTGTTCGGAGACAGTTCGGGCGTGCTCGAGAAGCAGCCGACGCGACGCGGGGGAGGGGATCGACGAGTCTTCGATTCGAGTGGTCACCCACCCATCTTGCCCTACCTACCCAATCGGGTAGTAATACTGGTCTGTCAGGTGGGGGCCTCATCTGGGGCGCTGCGCGAGCATGGAGGCATGGACGTATTGAACACCGGCGCTGATTCCTCGCTGACGCGCATCGTGCGTGAACTCGACTCCGTCATCGAACGACTGGTTCACGACGATCCGTACGCGCTCGGGGTTCTCGCCGATTTAGTCGCCGAGGCTCCGCGCGTCTTCGTGCTCGGCGCCGGCCGGTCGGGGCTAGCCCTGCGCATGACCGCGATGCGCCTCATGCACCTCGGCCTCGACGTTCACGTGGTCGGAGAAGTGACATCCCCGGCCATCGGAAAAGGGGATGTGCTACTAACCGCAAGTGGCTCGGGCACGACCGCCGGAATTGTTCGCGCGGCAACCACCGCAGTGCGTGCTGGAGCGCTCGTGGCGTCGATCACCACCGCGTCACAATCACCACTGGCGCAGCTTTCCGTAGCGACTGTCATCGTGCCTGCCGCCGACAAGCGCGACAGATCCGGAAACGCCTCCGCGCAGTACGCGGGCAGCCTTTTCGAACAGACTGTCGTGATCGTCGGGGACGCACTTTTCCACGCGCTCTGGCGCCGAAGTGGACAGAACGCGGACCAACTTTGGCCTCGCCACGCAAACATCGAGTAATCGGCGTCCCCTTTTCCCTGTCTATCCACCCGAAACAAAGGAAGAACAATGAAACTCCAGTTCGCCATGGACACCCTCACCACCGAGGCCGCACTTCAACTCGCCGCCGCCGCGGCACCGCATGTCGACATTCTTGAGCTCGGCACCCCGCTGATCAAGAGCGCAGGCCTTTCGGCCATCACCGCAGTGAAGGCCGCCCACCCCGACAAGATCGTCTTCGCCGACCTGAAGACCATGGATGCCGGCGAGCTCGAAGCCGACATCGCCTTCACCGCCGGTGCCGACCTGGTGACCGTGCTCGGCTTGGCTGGCGACAGCACCATCGCCGGCGCGGTCAAAGCCGCGAAGAAGCACGGCAAGGGCATTGTGGTCGACCTGATCGGCGTCAGCAACAAGCCCAAGCGTGCCAAGGAGGTCGTGGCGCTCGGCGCCCTGTTCGTCGAGATGCACGCCGGCCTCGACGAGCAGGCCGAAGAGGGCTTCACCTTCTCGACGCTGCTTCGCGACGGCGAAGCATCGGGCGTGCCCTTCTCGGTGGCCGGCGGCATCAACGCCTCCACCATCGCGTCTGTGCAGCAGTCGGGCGCACAGGTCGCCGTCGCCGGTGGCGCCATCTACGGCGCCCCCGACGTGGGTGCCGCTGCCGCCGAACTCCGCGCCGTGATCGTCTAAGAGAGGAAAGAGCGCAGGCGGCCTGAGGCGCGCCTCGCAGTTTACGAGTAGGCCGCCGGTTCAGGCCGCACACCCGCCGGATCGCGGCTCGCCAACCAGGCGTCCAGCTCGGCCGCCGGGATCGGCCGCGACATGTAGAAACCCTGCGCGACGTCGCACCCGTAGCCGGCGAGGTCGGCGTAGGCGACGCTGTCTTCGACCCCTTCGGCGACCATCCGCAGGCCGAGACTGTGCGCGAGGGCGATGGTCGAGGCCACCAGCGCCGTCGCACGCGGGTTGTCGGCCATCGGCATCACGAACGACTTGTCCAGCTTCAGCTCGTCGATGGGCAGCTCGCGCAGGTAGGCCAGCGAACTGTAACCGGTGCCGAAATCGTCAACGGCGATCCGAACGCCGATGGCGCGAAGCCGGGTGAGGATGGCGTGCGCCCGGTCCCGGTCCGCCATCAAGAAGTCCTCGGTAATCTCGAGCACGAGAACGGATGGCGCCAGCCCGCGTTCGGCCACCATCGCACCGATCCGATCGGGCAGGTCCGCGTCCACGAGCGAGCTGGCCGACAGGTTGACCGCCACAGACAGCGCCCGGCCCTGCGCCTGCCAGGTCGCGGCCCGGTCGAGGGCCTTCTCGAACACGATCTGGGTCATCGCCGGCATCAGGCCGGCCTCCTCGACGAGCACGAGGAACGCATCCGGGTAGAGCAGGCCGCGCCCCGGATGCTCCCAGCGCACGAGGGCCTCCACGCCGCGCACGGCGCCGGTGGAGAGGTCGACCTTGGGCTGGTAGTGCAGCACGAGCTGGTCGTCGAGCAGCGCCCTGCGCAGCTCATCCAGGGTGCGCAGCCGCTCCCCGCCGTGGCTGTCGTCGTCGTCGTCGAGGTAGACGTGGTGCCCGCTCCGGGTCGACTTCGCCTTGTACATCGCCATGTCGGCCTTTCGCAGCAGCACGGTAAGGTCCTCGCCCTGCTCCGGGTACATGGCGATCCCGATGCTGGCACTGGCCTGCAGGGTGATCCCGGCGAGGGTGAACGGCTCGGCCAGCGCCGCGCGCAGCTTCAGGGCAACGGTTTCGGCCTGGCCGATGTCGCATCCGTCGAGGTGGATCGCGAATTCGTCCCCGCCCAGCCGGGCCAGCAGGTCAGCGGCGCGCAGCTGACCCAGCAGCCGAGCGGCGACCTGCTCCAGCAGCCGGTCGCCGACGTCGTGGCCGAGGCTGTCGTTGACCTCCTTGAACTTGTCGAGGTCGAGCAGCAGCAGCGCGCTCCGGCGCCGCTGGTCCGCGGCCAGCCGAGGCGGCACCTCGGTGTACAGCGCTCGTCGATTCGGCAGCCCGGTGAGCTCGTCGGTCATGGCCTGGCGGTGCATGTCGGCGAGCCGGATGCGCTGCCGGAACACCAGGGGAGCGGCCGCCAGCACGAGGGCCAGGCTGGCGAGCGCCACGGCCAGGGGTGGGACGTCGAGCTCGCTGGCCAGGATGAGCACCGTGAGCGCACTGACGGTGGCGAGCACCGGTACGGTCTGGGCCGGGATCGACCGCGCCGAGACCGCGCGCGTGCTGCCTCCGCGCGCTGAGCCGGCGATCCACCAGGCGATCAGGGCGAGACCGGTGGCCCAGCCCATGTCGAGGGGGGTGCCGAGAACATACAGGCCGGTGAGTTCCAGCAGGGCATAGCCGACGTCGGCGGCGGCGGAGATCATCAGGCCGAGCACGAGCAGAATCCACCGGGAACCCACGCTTCGGCCCTGGGAGGCGCCGATGCCGACGAACGCGGCCACGAGCAGCAGGTCGAACAGGGGATAGGCGACGGCGACCACCGTGGCCAGCGAGGCCGGGCCCTCGACGGCGGAGCCCAGAATCGGGTCGAGCAGCACGGCCAGCACGGCGGCGGCGGTGAGGCATCCGAGGGCGCCGTCCAGCACCACGGGCCAGGCCATTTTCCGCGCGTTGCGGCCCACCAGCACCGCCAGCGCGGCGAGCATCAGGGGGTAGAAGCCCAGGTACCCGATGTCGGCCAGCGACGGATACGGCAGCGTCACGCCGCCGGCGCTGGCGAGCACGTAGTAGGTGTCTCCGGCCGCGAACGACGCCATGGCGACCGAGGCGAGCACCAGCTCCAGCTGCCGGAATCGTGCGCGGTACAGCGCCAGCCCGCCCACGAAGACGGGAACCCACACGCTGAGCAACCCGAGCCAGCCGTCCACCAGGGGGCTGAACCCGTCGTCGCTGCCGAACGAGATGCCGGCCAGGTACAGCGCCAGCACGAGCGCCATGACCCAGCTCGGCCACGAGCCGAATCGTGCGCCGGCCCGTACCTGTTCGGCCTGAGCCGCTTCTGCGATCGCCACCATGGCGGCCCCCATATCGTTGATTCACGTTAGCCGAATTCGGCTCGGCTAAATCCCACCGCGCAGGCGCGGCATAGCCGCCGCGCAGCCGACACATGAGCGCCACGCGTCCCAGTTCCCCGCTTGGGGGGTAGGACGGTCGTCCCGCCGGCAACGGGGGTGTTAAGGTTTCCAGAGGCACACTCGCCGCGACGCGAGCTCGACCAATGAAACTGGGCCCCATGAACCACCTTGCACCATCGCGCACACGGGATCCCCGAAGAGGCACCGCTCCCAGCGAGGTGCAATCGTGACCGTCCATCCCTCCGTCGCAGATCTGTTGCGCCGCGCCGAAGACGCCGAGCTCGCCCGCCGCGCACACCACGACGCGCTCACCGGGCTGCCGACGAGGCTCCTGCTCACTCAGACCCTCGAGCGGGTCCTGGCCCGGCGTGTGCCAAATGGTCCCGTCGCCCTCCTGCTCATCGACCTCGACAATTTCAAGTTCATCAACGAGTCCCTGGGCCACGACACCGGCGACGCGGTGCTCCTGCAGGCCGCGCAGCGGCTGGTCGCGGCGACCCGTGCCCAGGACACGGTGGCCAGGCTGGGCGGCGACGAGTTCCTGGTGCTGTGTGAGAACACGGATGCCGCGGGAGCGGGCATGGTCGCCGAGCGCATCCTGCACGCCATCCAGCTGCCCGCCGACGGGTACGGCGCCGAGGCGCGAGTGACCGGTTCCATTGGAATCGCCGCCGCCGCCCAGCGCCACGGCCCCACCGACCTGCTCCGGGAAGCGAGCGCGGCGATGCGGCTCTCGAAGAGCCGCGGGGGCAACCAGACAACCCTGTTCGACCTCCGGGTGGGCGGGGAGGCAGGGCGCCTGCTCGACATCGAAACCGCTCTCCGCGAGGGTCTCGAACGAGACGAGCTGGTGCTGCACTACCAGCCGATCCATACCCTTGCCGACGGGTCACTCAAGGGCGTCGAGGCGTTGGTGCGATGGAATCGCCCAGAGCACGGTCTCGTTCCGCCGGACGACTTCATCCCGATCGCCGAAGACACCGGCCTGATCGTGCCGCTGGGCGAGTGGGTACTGAACGAGGCCCTGCGGCAACTCAGCGACTGGAAGCGAGCCGGAGTGGTGCCGGCCGATTTCACGATTTCGGTCAATCTCTCTCCGGTTCAGCTGCTGCACGCGGGCCTCGTCGACCTGATCGATGCAACGATCGCCGAACACGGTCTCACCCATGACGACCTCGTGCTGGAGATGACCGAGACCGCGCTCATCCTGGACCGCTCGACGATGATGGACACCGTCAGCGCCCTTGCCGAGACCGGCGCCTCGCTCTCGATCGATGACTTCGGCACCGGATACTCCTCCCTCTCCTACCTTCGCTACCTCCCCGCCAAGCAACTCAAGGTCGACCGCTCCTTCGTCGCCGGCCTGACGACCAACCCCCGTGACGCGGCACTGGTCGCGGCGGTCGTGCGTCTCGCCCACGAGTTCGGGATGACCTGCGTCGCGGAAGGAGTCGAGACTCCCGAACAGCTCGAGCACCTCCGACTCCTCGGCTGCGACCTCGCCCAGGGATATTTCCTCGGCCGCCCGGCTACGGCAGAGGTGCTGACCCGCGCGTGGGCGCCGGCCACGGTGAACTGAGCAAGGGTCAGGCCCCAGACGTCCTGGATCTTCGGTAGCCCCGCCCCGCGCCCGCCACTACCGGGCGACGGGGCGAGACTATGCACAACGCCCTGAATCGTCAGCCAAAGACGACGTTTGCAACCAGGGTCTTCTCGGTCTCAATACTCACAGGGTTGGCCTCCATCGTTATCCCCGCAAAGCTCGCCGTGGCATTGACCGTCACGCCGGCTCCACGGGGAACCTTGAACTGGAACTCTCCTTGTGAGTTCGAAATACCGACGACTTGAATCATGCCGAAACTGGCAGTCCCGCTGCCTCCGGTGCCTGCAATGGAGAGGGAATTGTAGAGCGGCGTGATGAGGACATTTACTCCTGGGATGACTGCTCCAAGGTCATTCTTCACAACCACCTTCACCGTGACCAGTTCCGGCAAGACGTACTTGAGGGGCCCCATCTCATTTGATACCGAAAACACGCCGAGGTGGAAATGGAAGGGGCACGAGGTCGAACCATTTGCCTTGAGAATGAGGCCTTGCTTTGGCCCTCTGGGTGAAGAAAAGGCGAAGCTTCCCCCTGGCGTGATGTATGAGCCGGCATCGAAACCGCCGCCGCTGGGTGAGGCGACCCCGACAAAGCAACCAGCCATGTAGTCCCCGGGCGAGGAGACCGAGCCTGCAACGGTGCTCAGCAGGTGACTGAGATTGCTGATCAGGGAGCATGTCCAGTCACGCGTCTCACCCGTCTCAATCTCGCAGGTGTTTGTTCCGCTACCGCCTCGACTCGTGTCAGTTCCCAACCCGCCGGTGAGAGTGTCGTTGCCTGCACCGCCGCCCAGAGTGTCGCTTCCCGCACCTCCCACCAATGCATTCGCACCGTTGTTCCCCGCCAGGACGTCGCCCGCGGCGCCGCCAACAAGGTTTTCAACATCTGTCTTGATTGTGTCTCGTTCGCCGGTCACGCCGTCGTCCCCGGTGATGCCGTCGAGGTCCGCGACGACTCGAGTGGTGGCCTTGGCGTAGGAGACCGTGTCAGTCCCGGCGCCGCCATAGAACACGTCAGCACCGCCTTGGCCGACCATGGTGTCGTTGCCGTACCCGCCACTGATCGTGTCGTTGCCGGTCCCGCCGCTCATCGTGTTGTTCCCGCTGTTCCCGGTGAGGCGGTCGCTGCCCGAGCCGCCGGCGATGTGTTCGACGTCTGTCCGGATGGTGTCTTTCTCCCCCAACACGCCATCATCACCGATGACGCCGTCCAGGTCCGCTGTCACTGCGAGAGTCGTTCCTGAATAGGACACGGTGTCGCTGCCGGCGCCGCCGATGAGAGTGTCGCCGCCGCCCTGGCCGAAGAGAGCGTCATTGCCGAAACCGCCGTCGAGGGTGTCGTTTCCGCTGCCGCCGTAAATGACGTCGTTGCCACCCAAACCACAGATCACGTCGTTGCGGCTGGTCCCACGCAACGTGTTGTTCCCGGAGGTGCCGACGATGGTGCAAGTCTTCCCGTTCAGGGACGTGGCCGCGCTCGCGCTGGGGGCAACGACCGCGCCCCCGGTCATCAACAATGCCGTCAAGCCAACAATCGCGGTTATCGTGCGCATGGATGTCCGTTCACAGTTATGGGGGAGATCCAAATACTAGGGGCGGCCGCTGTCTCGCATCACTCCCAGAGCGAGGGGTATCGTCCTGCTCCCTTTCGACGGCCAGGCCAGCGAGCAACCCTGTCAGCGCCGGGCACGCTCTTCCCATCGGCACCCAAAGAAGGCACAGCGCTACCTCGCTAAAAGGGGTAGACAGCTCGAGGCGTGTGCAAGTATGGAGAACAGAAATTCCCACGTTCGGCAGTTTCCTTGAGTTACTACATTGGAGGCTGTCGCGTGGAATTGAAGGACTACGTCAGGATATTCCACAAGAGTTGGATCCTGATCCTCGCCTGCATGCTCCTCGGAATCGCCGGTGCGGCGGCATCCTCCATCGCCACCACGCCCAAGTACGTCGCCAGCACCCAGCTCTACATCTCGGTGCAGTCCGCCGCCGGCGCCGCCACCGGAGACCTCGTGCAGGGCACGAGCTTCGCCCGCCAGGCCGTTACCTCCTACGTCGACGTCGTCAACAGTGCCATCGTGCTCGACGAAGTCATCGCCGAGCTCAAGCTCGATCTCACCGCGGGCCAGCTCGCCTCGATGGTCGCGTCCAGCTCCCCGCTGAACACCGTGCTCATCGACATTTCGGTGACCAACAGCGATCCGGAACTCGCGGCCAAAATTGCGAACTCCGTGGGCCAGAACTTCAGCAAGATCGTCGTTGAGAAGCTCGAGAAGCCCGACGGCGAGGACGCCGTCAGCCCGGTCAAGATCGAAACGATCCAGCCCGCGATCGCGCCGACGAAGCCGGCCAGCCCGAACGTGCCCCTGAACATCGCGCTCGGACTGCTCGTCGGCCTGGCGCTCGGCATCGGTTTCGCCGTGCTGCGCAGCGTGCTCGACACGCGCATTCACAGCCTGCGCGACATCGAACTCGTCACCGAATCGCCGATGCTCGGTGGCATTACCTTCGACCCGGAGGCGAAGAAGCGTCCCCTGGTCGTGCACGCCGACCCGAAGAACCCGCGCGCCGAGTCGTTCCGCAGCCTGCGCACCAACCTGCAGTTCGTGAACGTCGAGGGCGGCCCGCGCAGCTTTGTCGTCACTAGCTCGGTTCCCGGTGAGGGCAAGAGCACGACCACGGCCAACCTGGCCATCGCCCTGGCCGAAACCGGCGCCCGTGTCGCTCTCATCGACGGCGACCTGCGCCTGCCCCGCCTGGCCGAGTACCTGGGCATCGAGGGGGGCGTGGGCCTCACCGACGTGCTCATCGGCCGCGCCGAACTCGCCGACGTGCTGCAGAAGTGGGGCCGCGGCAAACTGTTCGTGCTACCCAGCGGCCGCGTTCCACCGAACCCGAGCGAGCTGCTCGGCTCTGCGGCCATGGCCCGCCTGCTCGCATCGCTCACCGAGCAGTTCGACATCGTGCTCATCGACGCACCACCGCTTCTCCTGGTGACGGATGCCGCGGTGCTGAGCAAACTTTGTGGCGGCGCCCTGATGGTGGTCGCCTCCGGCCGCACCAAGCGCAACGAACTCGCCGCCGCGGTGAAGGCGCTCGAGCGGGTCGGCAGCCGGCTGGTCGGCGTGGTCATCACCATGCTGCCCACGAAGGGCCCCGACTCCTACGGCTACGGGCAGTACAGCTACGGAACCGTTCACGACGAGACCCTGGACAATCCCGAGGCGCCCGCCGAGAGCCGCGCAGTGCGCAAACTGCGGCGCAAGGTGAAGACCGCCTAATGCAGACCTTCTCGATTCTCACCGTGTGCTCCGGAAACATCTGCCGTTCGCCGCTGGCCGAACAGCTGTTGCGGTCGGGGCTGGCGCCCTGGCCGCAGGTGTCGCTTGCCAGCGCCGGCACGATCGGCATGACCGGGCATCCAATGACCGACCAGGCCGCAGCGCTGTCCCGCCAGTTCGGCGCAGACCCAGTGGCCCATGTTGCGCGGGAACTGTCCGCGCAGCACCTCGCCGACGCGAACCTCGTGTTCGCCATGTCCCGCGAGCACCGCCGCGCAATCGCCGAGCTCGCGCCGCGCGCCATCCGTTACACCTTCACCATCCGCGAGTTCGCTCGCCTGATCAGCGGCGTCACCGACCTCGACCTCGACGAGGCTGCCGGGCTGCCCGTCGATGACATCTCGGGCAGATTCGCCACGCTGGTCGAGGTCGCAGCCTCCCAGCGGGGGATCGCAGCCCCGCCCGTTTCCGCCGATGACGATGATGTTGTCGACCCGTACCGCCGAAGCGACGACACCTACGCCGAGTCCGCTCGGCAGCTGGTGCCCGCCGTCGATGCTGTCGTGTCGCTGTTCCAGCGTGCCGCGACGGTCGTGCGTCACTAGGCGACACCATGGCGCCGTTCAGGAAGAGGGGTCGCAACAGCCGGGCTCGCCGCGCCTGGATTGTCGTCGGGCTCGTCGCCTTTGTTCTGTTCGACATCGCCCTGGTCTACTTCGCCCTTGCCGGCCCCGCGCCCACCGAGTCCGCAGCCAAATCTCACCCGTTGGTCGAGCCCCTCGAGACCCAGCCCCCGGCGGTCGAGCCTGTCGAGACCCAGCCCCCGGTGGTCGAGCCTGTCGAGACCGTGCCCCCCACCCGCATGCTCGCGGCCCTCGACGGCTCCACCGCCTGGCGCGCCGGCACCGGCCCCTGCCCCGCCGCACAAGCGAGCCCCGAGCTCACCACCGACTCCGGTGCAACCTGGTCCGGCTCGAACGCCTCCATCAACACCGGCGCCTCGTCGATCCTCTCGATCAACGCCATCAACGCGAAGCAGGCGTCGATGGTGACCCTCGCCGCCGAGGGATGCGCTCCACAACTCGTGGGCACCTTCGTCGCCGGTGCCGAGTGGGCCGACTTCCCGGACCGACTCAGCGGCAACTGGTACGTCGACCCCGCCGATCGCGCCACCGTGCACAGCCCGGCCGGGACTTTTGCGGCACCCTGCTCCTTGGTGATCGCGCTCGCGCCACGCGGTGACGCCGACGGCGGCGTCCTCTGCGCCGACGGTGCGTTCGCCCGGACGAGCAACGGCGGCGAGGCTTGGGGCAAGGTAGCGTCGCTTCCGGGCGCCGTCAACCTGAGCGCCACGAGCGACGGCTATATCCTGGCCGCGGCCGACCAGAAGGACTGTGCGGGCGTGCAGGTTCTCTCCACACCGGAGGCCCTCGACGGCGCCATTACGCCCACCGGCTGTCGCGACGCCGCGTTCAAACCGGGAGAAGTCGCGCTATCGAGTGCCGACGGCGTCGTGTGGCTCTGGGCCGGCAACGCACTGAGCAAATCAAATGACGGGGGTGCCTCATGGCAATAAGTGATATTGCGACTCGCCGGATGCAGGCCATCTACGGCTCGGCACCGCTCATCCGATTCGGCACGCAGTACGCCTTCGATGCCGGGGCCTGGGCGGTCGCCCTCGTCGTGGCCGAGATCCTGCGCTACGAGTTCGTGTTGTCCCGCGTGTCCTGGGTGCCGCTCTTGGTCTTGTGCGCAGCCGCGCTCGCGGTCCAGTTCTTCGCCGGCTGGATGTTCTTCCTCTATCAGGGCCGGCACCCATACGGCAGCTTTGCCGAGCTTCGTGCCCTGCTGGGCGCTGTGCTTGTTGCAACGCTCGTGCTCGGCATTCCGGTCTTCCTCCTCGGCCATTCCGTGGGGATCCCGCGAAGCACGGTCATGATCGCCCTGCCGGCCGCGTTCATCCTCATGGGGGGCGTGCGCTGGATCAAACGTCTGCTGGTCGAGCGCTCTCTGGGGCCGGTTGCCGGCACTCAGAACGCGCTCATCTACGGGGCGGGCTACCTGGGCGCTGAAATCGTGCGACGCATGAAGACCGACAGCAAGTCTCCTTTCCTTCCGGTCGGCCTGATCGACGACGACACGCGCAAGCGCAACGTCTGGCTTGACGGAGTGCGCGTGCTCGGCTCACGAGACGCGCTAGCTGACGCGGCCCGCACGACCGAAGCTACGACCCTGGTGGTGACCATCGCCAAGGCGGACGCCGCTCTGCTGCGCGAAATATACGACGCGGCGAAGGCCGCGGGGCTCCAGGTCAAGGTGCTCCCGCCCCTGGAAGACGTGCTCGAGGGCAAGTCGCGCCTCAAAGATCTCCGCGATCTCTCGATCGCAGACCTGATCGGCCGACACCCGGTCGACACCGAGGTCGCCTCGATCGCCGGCTACCTCGCCGGTAAGCGGGTTCTCGTCACCGGGGCCGGGGGCTCGATCGGCTCCGAACTCTGCCGGCAGATCAAGAAGTTCGCCCCGAGCGAGCTGATGATGCTCGACCGCGACGAGACGGGCCTGCAGTCGGCGCAGATCTCGATCCTCGGCCACGGCCTGCTCGACACCAAAGACGTCGTGCTGGCCGACATCCGCGACGCTGAGGCCCTGGAGGCCATCTTCAGCGAACGCAGGCCCGAGGTCGTGTTCCACGCGGCAGCCCTCAAGCACCTGCCCATGCTCGAGCAGTACCCCGACGAAGCGTGGAAGACAAACGTGCTCGGCACGCTCAACGTGCTCGACGCCGCTCGCGCGGTCGGCGTCACGACGTTCGTGAACATCTCCACCGACAAGGCGGCAAACCCCACGAGCGTGCTCGGCCACTCCAAGCGGGTCGCCGAGAAGCTCACGGCCTGGGCCGCGCAGGAGACCGGGCTGACCTACCTCTCGGTGCGCTTCGGTAACGTAATTGGCAGCCGTGGCTCGATGCTGCCAACGTTCACCTCGCTGATCGAGGCGGGCGGCCCGCTCACGATCACCCACCCCGACGTCACCCGGTTCTTCATGACCATCCCGGAGGCCTGCCAGCTCGTCGTGCAGGCTGGCGGCATCGGCCGCCCCGCCGAGGTGCTCATCCTCGACATGGGTGAACCGGTGAAGATCCTCGACGTAGCCCGTCGCATGATCGACATGTCCGGCAAGGACATCGCGATCGTGTACACGGGCCTGCGCCCTGGGGAGAAGCTGCACGAGGAACTCATCGGCGACAACGAGTCCGGCGAGCGCCCCATCCACCCCAAGATCTCGCACGCGTCGATCGACCCGATTTCGCCGGAGAGGCTCAACAAGGCCCGCTGGAAAGAGCGATGCGCTGAAGCCGCTACCGCATGACATTTATTGAGTGGGTCGCCATAGTTGCAGCGCTGTGCATAAGTCTTGTCGCGCCCTACGCAATTAAGCCATTCCTGCAAAGACTGCGCGTGATTGATGTGCCGAACCACCGTTCGTCGCACACATCACCCGTATTGCGCGGTGTGGGTCTAGCGCCGATGCTGGGCGTTCTGGGCGGGGTCGGGATACTCGTCGGCCTGGGTCCGGAAGGTGGGAAGCAGCAACTCCTGATCGTGCTTCTAACGAGCGGCGCGGTTAGTTTCGTCGGCGTACTCGAAGACCTCAAGGGCGTGAGGATCGCGGTGAGGGCGGGCACGCAACTCCTCATTGGCGCTTTCGCGACGTCGGCGCTTGCTGCTGCTTCCGGTTCGGATTGGTGGTGGGTGCCGATCGGCGCAATCGCTTTCGCCGGTTACACCAATGTGGCAAATTTCATGGACGGCATCAACGCTATTTCCAGTCTCCATGGTGTTGCGGTCGGTCTGGCATTTGTCGCGATCAGCGTCATGACCGACATTCGTTGGCTCCTTCCGGCCGGCCTGGTTCTCGCAGCCTCGTTCGCTGCATTCTTACCGTGGAACCTTATGCGCAATCGGGTTTTCCTTGGGGATGTGGGCAGCTATCTGCTCGGTGGGACTATTGCCGTCATCGTGATCGCGGCTGTTCTCCAGGGGGCGCCACTAGTCGCAATGGTGGCTCCGCTGTCTATCTATCTGGTCGACACCTGTGCCACGCTCCTCCGCCGCATACTGCGCGGTGATGATTGGCAGCGAGCGCATCGTTCGCACGTGTACCAGAGACTCACCGATACTGGCCTTTCTCATTTGAGCGTTGCCCTGATCGTTACCTGCGCCACCTTTGTGACCTCCGCTTTGGGCCTGCTCGCACTTGCCGAGTCCGGATCTTTGCTTGCGTTTCTTGCCATCGCCGCATCGTCGGCGGCCTACTTGGCTCTGCCCCGACTGCGGGGTTGGGGAGCACCGTCCTTCACTCCGCCAACCGCAACGTTTCCCTCCGCGATTTCCACCCGTCCTCTGGCCATTTCGGCTCGGGGAAGGTGGGCTGTCGTCGGTGCGAGTGGGTTCATTGGGAAAGCTCTCGCGAAGGAACTCCGAGCCCAGGGCTGTGACGTGGTCGACGTGATTGCGCCGCGTCTGTTCTTGGACTCCGCAGCCACGGCTGACGAAGTATTGGAAGGCCTTGAATTCAGCTCTGAGGCAGTGAATTCGATGGCAACCGCCCTCGCTGGAGCTGACGTAGTTGTAAACGCGGCTGGGCTCGCTTTGCCCGGTTCCGCAGCGAGCGCTTCCCTTTCAGGGGCGAACGCTCTGCTCCCACTTGTGGTCCTCCGTGCCGCCGAGCAAGCGCACGCAACACGGGTCGTGCACCTGAGTTCCGCCGCCGTGCAGGGCCGGCGACAGATGCTGGACGAGTCGGTGGACACGAGCCCCTTCTCCCCGTACTCGCAGTCCAAAGCGCTCGGCGAGTCGGCACTTCTGGCCTACGTGGCGAAAGTAGCGGATATCCAAACCTTGGACCTGGTTATTGTTCGCGCTACGTCTGTTCAAGGGCTAGGGCGCGCGACGACCAGGCAGCTTCGACGTCTCGCCCGCTCGCCCTTGGCTTCGGTTGCGCGGCCGGGGGATGCGCCGACGGTCGTCAGCTCGTTGCGCGGTCTTGTCGAATTCGTGGCGCGCGTGGGCGCGTACCCGGGCACCGTACCAGGCATCGTACTGCAGCCGTGGGAAGGGATGACGACTTCGTCAGTGCTCGAGAGCGCGGGAACCCGGCCGCCCGTGGCAGTCCCCGCAGCTGTTTGCAGGTCATTGGTGACCTTGGGCTATGCGATCGGACACGTGTTACCTCCCGTGAACGGGCTCGTGCGTCGCGTGGAATTGATGTGGCTCGGTCAGGAGCAGGATGCGCAGTGGGCTCGCACCGTTGGCCTTGAACAGAATTCCTACGTGGCGGATGTCCTGGCTGGCGCGCCGGAGAGGTCCAGTTGAAGCTCGGCATTCTCTCTCAGTGGTTCGATCCTGAGCCCGGGCCGGCAGCGCTCCCGGGTGTTTTCGCCCGCGAATTCATGCGTTCGGGGCACGACGTGAGCGTCTTGACCGGTTTCCCCAACTATCCCGATGGGAATCTCTATCCCGGGTACCGTCAGCGAATGCGTGCCGTCACGCGGGACGGCAACATGAGGCTCACGCGTGTGCCCCTCTATCCAAACCACAGCTCGTCTAGAGCCGGCCGCATCCTGAATTACGCAAGTTTCGCCGCTTCGGCAACTGTTCTTGGCGGCGATGCCTTGCGAGGAGTTGACGCGGTATGGGTATACAACTCACCCATCACGGTCAGTTTGCCGCTGCTCACGCACACGAAACTCGGCCGCGTACCAATTTTCCTTCACGTTCAAGACCTGTGGCCTGACTCACTCATGGAGAGCGGCATGTTCCCCGGTGGCAAAGCTGGCGCCGTGGCCGGAGCACTCATGCGACGAATCGTCCGGGTCACGGAGAAACGCTCTGCCGTTGTAGGCGTCATCTCTCCGAGTGTTCGAGACCTCATTCTCACGCGGCATCCCGAAATCTCACCATCGAAAATCGTGTACGTACCGAATCCGACGGATGAGTCGCTGTTCCGTCCGGTCTCTGAGTTCCGGAATGGGGCCGCTCAGCACGGCCCACAAGGGCAGTTCACGCTGATGTATGTCGGCGCGATTGGGGATGTCCAGGGCTTGGAAACGCTCCTTGACGCCGCTGAGAAACTCAAGTCTCTAACGCATATCCGGTTTTCGATCGTGGGCGATGGTATTGCGCGGTCGAGGCTGGAGCGCGACGTGCGCGGACGAGGGCTCACCAACGTCACATTCGCGGGTCGTATCTCAAAGCATTCCGTTCCTTCCGTGATGGCCTCGGCCGACGCGCAATTAGTGTCCCTGTCTGGTTCAGAGTTTCTGAGACACACGACTCCAAGCAAGATTGCTTCGCTGCTCGCATCGGAAGTACCGATCATCGGGCACATAGCGGGAGATGGGGCCAAGCTGTTGCAGGCCTCCGGCGCCGCCATCAATGTCGAGCCCGGAGATGCCGACGCCCTGGCCGCAGCGGTTGAAGAAATGGCAGGCCTGTCCGTACTGGATCGAAATCGCATGGCTGCGAGCGGTCGCCAATTCTATAACTTGAATCTTTCGGCGCAGGTCGCCGCGCACACAATTGTTGAAGCATTGAAAGGATCGATGAGTGAATAACCAAAACGATTACCAGGGCAAGCGAATTCTGATCACCGGAGGGACCGGATCTTTCGGCCACACCGTGACCGAAAAGCTCCTGACGCGTGATGTCGAAGAGATTCGCATTCTGAGCCGGGATGAGGCGAAGCAGGACCTCATGCGACACGAGATCGCTGACCCTCGGGTGCGGTTCTACGTCGGTGACATCAGGGATTATCTAAGCGTTGAGCGGGCCTCGCGAGATGTCGATTTCGTCTTCCATGCGGCCGCACTCAAGCAGGTCCCGTCATGTGAGTTCTTCCCGATGGAGGCCGTGCGCACCAACATCGTCGGAAGCGAAAACGTGGTCAGGGCTGCGGAGTTCTCAGGGGTGCAGTCGGTCGTGTGCCTGAGCACGGACAAGGCTGTATACCCGGTCAACGCGATGGGCATGAGCAAGGCGATCATGGAGAAGGTGGCCCAGTCGCACGGCCTCAACAACCCAAATGCGGAAACCACAGTCTCGTGCGTGCGCTACGGAAACGTTATGTACTCACGAGGTTCCGTAATTCCACTGTTCATCCGTCAGCTCAAGGACGGCAAGAATCTCACCGTTACGAATCCTGAGATGACGCGGTTCATGATGTCGCTTTCGGATTCCGTGGAGCTGGTCGAATTCGCCTTCCACGAGGCTAAGCAGGGTGACCTCTTCATCCGCAAGGCGCAGGCCTGCACCGTCGGCGACTTGGCACAGGCGACGATCAATCTGTTTAGGTCTCCTTCCCACGTGGAGGTCATTGGGACTCGGCATGCGGAGAAGCTCTCCGAGGCACTGGCGAGCCGCGAAGAACTCGCAAGGTCACAGGATATGGGCGACTACTTCCGTATTCAGGCCGATAACCGCGACCTCAACTACAGCATTTACGTCGAACAAGGCGATGTCGCACTGAGCGAATACACCGACTATGACTCGCACACCGTCGAGCGGATGTCCGTATCCGATGTCGAGGATTTGCTGCTCACTCTTCCTGAAGTGCGCACCGAACTCGCACTTGCGGGGCTCCCGACCGAGCGCGAGAGCTAGCCCGCGATGGATAAAGTGGCCCTCACGGGTGCCAATGGTTTCTTGGGCTGGCACGTCCGTGCGGCTCTTCATGAGCAGGGGACGACCTTCGCCGCATTCTCGGTTGGCGATGCGTTCGATCGCGAGAGCGCCATTCACGCGGTCGACGGGGCGACCCGACTGATACACATCGCAGGTGTGAATCGGGGGACCGACGACGAGGTGCGCGAAGGTAACGTGCGGTTCGCCCAGCAGGTCGCGGAGACGATTTCCGGTGCGAGCAAGCCGCCTTCCACCATCGTTTTCGCCAACTCGATCCAGTCGACAAACGGCAGCGTCTACGGCGCCGCTAAAGCGGCCGCGGCGACTATCGTACGCAAGGCTGCGGAGGTGGCTGGTGCTGAGTTTGAGGATGTCCAACTCCCCAACCTGTTTGGCGAGCATGGCCGGCCGTTCTACAACGCCGTTACCGCGACCTTTTGTCACATGCTCGCGCAGGGGGATCGACCCGTCGTGCAGCAAGACAACGAACTGACGCTGCTCCACGCGCAGGATGCTGCGGACTTGCTGACCGGGTACGCGACGAGCGAGGTTGCCGGATCACTCGAGGTCCGCGAGACTGTGACCGGCCTCCTTCGCAGGCTCGAAGGCATGGCGTCCTTATACGCTCATGGGGAGATTCCGGACGTCTCGAGCAGATTTGACCGCGACCTTTTCAATACCTATCGTTCCCACACCTTCCCCCGCCAGGCGCCCGTTCGACTGACTCGGCACGCAGACTCCCGAGGTTCGTTCTTCGAGATTGTGCGATCGCACGGCGGGTGCGGTCAGTCCTCATTCTCAACGACGGCCCCGGGCATCAGTCGGGGCGACCACTACCACCGACGCAAAATTGAGCGATTCACGGTACTAGCCGGCACGGCAACAATTGCCCTGCGTCGACTTTTCACTGACGAAGTCCACGAATTCCACGTGACAGGCGCCGAACCCGTTGCAGTCGACATGCCCACGATGTGGGCGCACAACATCATCAACACCGGACCCGGCGTGCTGTACACGTCCTTCTGGTCAAATGAAATATTCAGCCCTGAAAGTCCTGACACGATTGCGGAGACCGTAAGAAAATGACCAAAAGACTCAAAGTGCTCACTGTGGTGGGTACCCGTCCCGAGATTATCCGCCTCGCAGCGACGATCAAGAGGCTGGACAAGCACACGGATCACGTGCTCGTTCACACCGGCCAAAATTATGATTACGAGCTCAACGAGGTTTTCTTTGAAGACCTAGGGTTGCGTCGTCCCGACCATTTCCTCGCTGCCGATACGACTTCGCTGGGGGCCGTACTGGGTTCAATCTTGACGAAAGTCGAGGCCGTCTTGGCCGCAGAGAAGCCCGACGCGATGGTCGTCCTTGGCGACACGAACAGCTGCATCTCGGCCCTCATGGCTCGGAGAATGAAGATCCCCGTCTTCCACATGGAGGCGGGCAACCGCTGTTTCGATGAAAACGTTCCGGAAGAAGTCAATCGCCGACTGGTCGATCATGTCGCGGATTACAACCTTGTCTACACCGAACACGCCCGACGGAATCTTCTCGCTGAAGGCATTCATCCGTCGAGGATCTTGCTCACTGGATCGCCGATGAAGGAGGTGCTCAACGCCAACGCGACCGAGATCGCAGCGAGCGACGTGCTTGACCGCCAAGGGCTCACGGCCGGAGGGTATTTCCTGGTCAGTCTGCACCGCGAGGAGAACGTCGATAATCCGGATCGTCTGACATCTGTGCTGGATGCGCTGAGCAAACTCGCCGCCGAATACTCTCTGCCCGTACTTGTCTCGACTCATCCCCGCACGCGCAACCGCCTTGCAGCTCAACCGGAGGCGTTGAAGGGCGGGCTGACGTTCCACCCTCCGTTTGGATTCAACGACTATGTCCGGTTGCAGCAGTCAGCGAAGCTCGTTCTCTCCGACAGCGGGACAATCAGCGAGGAATCAACCATTCTCGGCTTCCCAGCAGTCACGCTTCGTGACTCCATTGAGCGGCCTGAGGCGCTCGACGCGGGGGGAATCATCACAGTAGGCGTTTCGTCCCGCGCCATTTCTGACGGGGTCCGTATCGCCCTGGAGGAATTCCGCATCGACGGTCCGACACCGCCGCCTGGGGAATATGCAATCGCAGACACGTCAAGACGGGTACTCGCCTTCCTGAGGTCAACGGTGCACAGTCACAATGCCCGAACCGGCATTCGCATGTCCTAGGCGCACCCGCAATGACTAGACCGCGGATAGTGCAACACTCGTTCGGATCACCGGGCTCGGGTGGGCCGATTGGCGCACTCAACAGAATCCTGAACTCTGACCTGACGAATACGTTTGAGTTTCGACACGTGGCCCAACCACGCCCCGCGGGGGGAATCAACTTGGGGCTCGTGCGCGAAATGTCACGCCAAATGCGCGAGTTTCGTCCCGACCTCGCCCACGTTCGTGGCTTGGGGAATGAGGGATTTCACGGCGTTCTTGCGGCGAGGATGGCGGGTGTGCCGCGGATACTCGTTTCCGTTCACGGCTCTGTTGGCGACTTGGTGTATGGCGCGGGGGGGCTACGGCAGCAGATTGTTTTTCGCGGACTGGAACCATTGACCTTGCGGATGGCGTCCCACGTATCAACTGTTTGTGAGGACGCACTAAGGAAACCGATTCTTCGGCCAGTCGCACAGAAGATCATCGGGGTAGTGCCAAACGGTGTTGACCCAGTGACAGCCTCAGCGAGTGATCGTGCGGCGTCGCGACGGAGTTTAGCCATCGGAGACGATGACATCGTCTTGATAATCGTGGCGAGACTCGTGCGAGACAAGGGCCACTTGGACTTGCTTCAAGCGCTCATGACGATTGAGTCCGGCCCGCTGGACGCTGATGCGAAGGTTCACTTGGTCGTCGTTGGGGATGGACCCGACTCCGCAGAAATATCGCGGCAGGCGCGATTGTTGACCCGCTTTCATGTGCACTTACTGGGCCGCCGACATGACGTGGCGGCGCTGCTAGCCGCGGCCGATATCGCTGTGATGCCGAGTTGGCACGAAAACATGTCGAATGCCCTGCTCGAGGCCATGGCCGCTGGCCTACCGGTGGTGGTAACGAGCGTGGGAGGTAACACAGAGGTTCTCGCGCAGGGGGGAGGCCTCCTTGTGCCGCCCTCCGACGAGAGAGCCCTCGCGGAGGCGATTCGCCGTCTTCTCGTTGACGTCGCACTGAGAGAAGCTCTTGGAGTCGAGGCGCGGACGGTTTTCGAATCGAGATACACAACAGGCCACATGACCACCCGCCTCTCGGAGATCTATAATCTGATACTGGAAAGTTGACCACACACAATGGACAATCCTTCGCGAAGCGATGTCGTGCTCCTCGGCTTCACGGTGCGCGACGACATCCTGGAAACCATCGCGGAGCGGAGCGCAGTATTGCCGACGCAGACACACAAGTTTGCGTGGAACCTTGTGAGAGGAATTCAGTCGGCAGGCATGCGCGTCAGTCTGGTTTCGGCGCTTCCTGTGCCTAACTACCCCGAGTATCCGGAGATCATCATCCGTTCCCGGCGCTTTGCCGAACATGGCGTCAACGGGGTCACCTTGGGTTTCGTCAATCTACTCGTACTGAAACACCTGACTCGACTGTGCGCAGGTACTGTCCAAGGAATTCCGTTCATCGTGAGCCAGCACGCTGGGACCATGGTTGTCCACGGAGTTCACACCCCCTTCCTGCTCCTCGCCAGGCTGTTGAGGCGGGCACTCGGGCTGAAGATCTGCCTCGTCATGACCGATCCGCCGGGTTTGGTGAGGGCAGTCGATGGCCGTTTGACTCGACTACTCAAGCGCTTCGACCAAGGAATCGTGAGGAAGCTCGCTTCCGGCTTTGACGGGGTAATCGCCCTCACCTCTGCGTTGGCTGATGACTTCGCCCCCGGAGTGAACAAGTTGGTCATGGAGGGGTTCGCAGATCCTGAAATTTCGAAGGTCCCTAGGCCTTCCGGCACTCCGTCCAGCGTGTTTCGCGTCGCCTACGCTGGCGGAATCAGCGCCGAGTACGGCGTCAGCAACCTCGTCAGCGCGTTCCGAAGCTTCGCTGACCCCAACATGCGTCTCGATCTATATGGCAGGGGACCCTTGGACTTGTGGGTTCTGGAACAGAGCCGACTGGACGAGCGGATTTGTCATCACGGCGTCGTTCCACACAGTGATCTCATGCCGTTCCTTCGAGGAGCGTCGCTGCTTGTGAACCCGAGACCGGCATCCCAAGGCTTCGTGAGATACTCGTTTCCGTCGAAGCTGCTGGAGTATCTCGCTCTTGGAGTGCCTGTGGTAACGACCAGACTGTCGGGTATTCCGGACCGTTACTATTCGTATCTAGAGTTCCCTGTGGACGATTCCACGGAAGCGCTCAGCGCTGCAATCTGCGCGGTCCGAGCCGATCGCTCTGCCGCAAGTGATCGCGCAGTCCTCGGCCAGCGCTTTGTGATGAGCGAGAAGTCTCTACATGCCCAAGGGAAGCGCATCGCAATCTTCCTTCAAAGCCTCAACGCGCCAAGACAGCCAGATCGGACGCTTAGCGAGTCGGTCTAGTCGAGTGTCTTTCTCGCGCGCGCCTTTCTTAAGGAACCGATGGGTGATCGGCGAATATGGCGGCGACGGCGTGGCGTCACTCGCTCGCCGTGACTAAAGCCGTGGGGTGTCGGCCATTGCGGACCGAAGAAATTCACGCACGTTGGATTCCTGTGATTGCGTCCACGCGAAAGACAAATGACCCGGGTCTGCATATACCGGAATCGATCCAATCTTCACGGCGCAAAACTGGCGATCGCAAAGCTTGTCAATTGTGTTGAACAGGTGGGTCCCCCAAGTGAGTCGCGCGCCGCGCAATGCAGCGATTGACTCAAGTGTGTTAACGCCGACTGAAAACAGGGCCAGAAACGCCAACTGAAAATAGGGCCACCAACCATTATGGAAGGTGATCAAATTGGATGATTGGGCAAAGATTCGCCACCTGCATTCGACGGGGAAGCACTCGAAGCGGGAGATAGCCCGGCTGGTCGGGGTGTCCCGGGGAACGGTGGATCGAGCGCTGGCCGTGGACCGGGCACCGACGTATCAACGGGAGCCGACCGGGTCGAGCTTCGACGCGTTCGCCGCCCAGGTGCGGGGGTTGCTCGCGGCGACGCCGACGATGCCGGCCGCGACCGCGGCCGAGCGGGTGGGCTGGTCAGGGTCTCCGTCGCTCTTCCGGGCCAAGGTCGCCGAGCTCCGACCGGACTACGTCGTGCCGGACCCCGCGGACCGGCTCGTGCACCCGCCCGGGTTCCAGGTCCAGTGCGACCTGTGGTTCCCGCACGAGGACCTGCCGCTCGGCCATGACCAGATCGACACGCCACCGGTGTTGGTGATGACGTCGACGTTTTCCGGGTTCATTCAGGGGCGCATGTTGCCGACCCGGACGACGCCGGATCTGCTCGGCGGAATGTGGTCGTTGGTGCAGGAAGCTGGGGCGGTTCCGACCCGGTTGACCTGGGACAACGAGTCGGGCATCGGGCGCGGCAAACTGACCGAGCCCGCCTCCGCGTTCGCCGGCACCCTCGGCACCCAGATCAAGCTGTTGAAAGCCCGGGACCCCGAGTCCAAGGGCATGGTCGAGCGGATGAAGCAGTTCTTCCGCAGCCGCTTCATGTCAGGCCGGGCATTCACCTCGCCCGACGACTTCAACGAGCAGCTCGCCGCCTGGCTGCCGGTCGCGAACAACCGGCTCTCCCGGTCCCGCAGAGGCCGGCCCAACGACCTGATCAGCATCGATCGAGCCGCGATGCGGGGCTTGCCGCCGATGGCGCCGGAGGTCGTGTTCCGTAACAGCGTCCGGTTGCCGCGGGACTACTACGTTCGCGCGTTCAGCAACGACTACTCCGTCGACCCGACCATGATCGGCCGCGTCGTGGACGTCAGCGCGAGCCTGGACACCGTCTCTGTTCACCACGACGGCGTCCTCATCGCCGAACATCGCCGGAAGTGGGCTCGTCAACTGACCGTGACCGACCCCGCGCACGTTGCCCGCGCGGCCGAGTTGCGCGCCCAGTTCCAAGCCCAACGCGCCCGCCGGCCCACCGTCACGGCGGTCGTCGAGACGGCGTCGCTGGCCCGTTACGACGAGCTGTTCCGGGTTGACATTGAGACCGCCCCGACCGAGTTGGCGGTCGCGTCGTGATCGGTCCGGAAGCGGCATCGCAGATCGAGTACTACGCCCGCGCGCTGCGGGCTCCCCGGATCAGCGAAGCGTTCCGGCGGCTGGGCGAACAGGCCCGGGACGCGGGCTGGTCTCACGAGGAGTACTTGGCCGCGGTGCTCTCCAAGGAGGTCTCCGAACGCGAAGCCTCCGGCGCCGGGCTGCGGATCAAGGCCGCCCGGTTCCCCGGCCATAAGACGCTCGAGGACTTCAACTTCGACCACCAGCCCTCAGCGGATCGGAACCTGGTCGCGCACCTGGGCACGAGCGTGTTCCTCACCGAAGCGAAGAACGTGGTCCTGCTCGGCCCACCCGGGACCGGGAAAACGCACCTCGCCGTCGGCATCGGGATCAAGGCCGCCAAAGCCGGCCACCGGGTCCTCTTCGACACCGCGACCGGCTGGGTGAGTCGTCTGCAAGAGGCCCACTCGCGGGGGAAACTCGCCGCCGAACTGATCCGGTTGCTCCGCTACAGTCTGCTGATCGTCGACGAGGTCGGCTACATCCCCTTTGACCAGGACGCCGCGAACTTGTTCTTCCAGCTCGTGTCATCCCGCTACGAACACGCGTCACTGATCATGACGAGCAACCTGCCGTTCGCCCGCTGGGGCGACGTGTTCGGAGACCTCACCATCGCTTCCGCCATGATCGACCGCATCGTTCACCATGCCGACGTGATCAGCCTCAAGGGCAACAGTTACCGGCTCAAGCAACACCAACCCGCCGCGACTACGGCACACTAGAACCACACGAGAGTGGCCCTATTTTCAGTTGGCAGAAATGGCCCTATTTTCGGTTGGCGTTAACACAAGTGCTGCTTTTTGTGCAGCAGGGGCTGTTGGTCGATGCTGTTGCCAAAGTAATCGGACGCCTGTGCAGCGAACAAAACATTCGACAGGTATAGAACAGATGCGCCAGCCTGCTGCGCCAGCGACTTCCACTCGAGTGGCGAGAGAATGACGAGCCCGGCTAAAACAGTAGCCACAATCAATACTGAGAGCGCGGGGGTCAGGCGGCGAAGTCGCGCTGCCCAGAGAGCACGAAGGTCAAGTCTTCCGGGCCGGTCGACTTCACGCAGAAGGTTGGCCGAAATCACCCGAAATGATGAAGAAAACATCGACGCCGGTGAATCCCCCTTCGAAGCCAGGAAGCGCGGTATGAAAAGCAACCACCGGCACAATGGCAAGCGCTCGCAAGCCGTTTATGTTCGGACGGAAGTGAGGTTTCTCACTCGGCGAGGATGGTTCGCTTCCTGCTCCGCGCATTAGCTTCGCCCACTTGCTTCTCGCTGTGCCAAACAGCGGATCAGGAAGTCATGAATGGAACCGGCGTATCGCTCAGGTGAAAACTTCTCGCTGGCTTCGCGTGCAATAGAGCCGCGGTCGAAGCTGTACGGCTCCCGCAGTACCTCAGACACAGTTCGAACTAGCGAGGGGAGTTCCGCGGAAGGAACCACTCTTGCGTTGCTCCTATCGACCAAGAAGTCCGCCAAGTCACTTGTTATGTTCGCCATGACTGGAGTGCCCAGTAGCAAGCTCTCTGGGACCTTTGAGGGGAAACCGGCTTGAGCGTACCGTTGTTCCCGTCTCTGCAGGACTGAGAAGTGACTACCTGCAATTATTCGGCGGGCCTCTCCTGATGGGAGGCGCCCCAGGAACTCTACGCATTCGTTGTCGATCGAATCAGCAAGATCTGCCCCAAGTAGGGTTTTCGCAGCGCTATTGCTTAACCCGACGATCTTGATACTCAGCTGCGTAGCGTCCAGCGCGAGTTCGCCCGGCAAGCGAACGAGGTTCCGAAGCGATTGTTGGTCCTTCCTCCCGGGTGAGCCTACGTAGCACAGCCGCATGGGGCGATCGCGCAACGCGGGGCTGTCCGCGTCCCTTGGCAGCGTGAACAGAGGGGGAACTCGCAGGGTAGGAAGCCGGTTTCGATTGAAATGCTGTTCAAGGAAGCGGCTGATCACAATCACGCCGTCTGCCCGAAACGCGGCAAGGCGCATTGACACGGCATTCGCAGCGGCGAAGGGCCCGAGCCTCCCGCCCGGGAGATGCGACGACTGGTACCACTCGACAGCGTCAATGACGAGTGGAATCCGTCGGCGGCGTGCCAGCGGAATCAGGCGCATCAGATAGCCGAGTGATGTGCCGTAAGTGAGGATGACATCTGGGGCTGGGTCCATTTCCTGAATCCACGCGCGGGTGGCCGCGCCCCAGGTAAGGCCTCGCCAGATTCGTTGGACTTTCGGCCAACTGGGATCTGGCACCTCAGCCAGCCGGGTGACGGACGTGCCGGGGATATCGTGGTCTTGAGTCAAGGCGTGACCGCGTCCAGCGGATCCAACGCTCACTCGGTCCCCGGCCCCATTCAGCGCGTGAATGATCCCGGCCATGCGCTGCGCATCGGCTGAAGCTGACGGAAAATCGACCGGGCCGACATACGCGACATGTAACGGTCGGCGCGGGGAGGGTGATTCATGCTCTTCCACTTGTCGCCGCCCGTCGCATCGTGGCTCTGTAGCCGAGCAGCGCTGCCGGAACGATGAAGGTCACGTAAGCGACTACTCCCGCGAGGGGGATGCCAGGCAATCCGAACAGCGAGTACGACATGAACTTGAGTGGTACCGACAGAAGCGCGAAGAGCGTCCAGCCGACGAACTGATAGCGAAGGAGTCCGGCGCTGTTTTGCACGCTGAAATAGGGTGACGCGAATGCCATCACTATCGACCACAACACCAAACTGACAGCCAGAGTCAGCGAGATAGTGTGTCCGTTGCCCAACCAGAGGGAGGTGATGAAATCCCGTCCGAACACAAGAATCACACCGCCGATGCCTACCGCACCCACGGAGAGGAGCATCATTGTTTTGGTCGCGCGTCTGACCCAGTCGGTATCCCCTCGGGCGAGAGCATCGCCATTTGCAGGCCACAGCGGCAACGCCACGAGCGTGATGGCGAGTGCGAGTAACGAGAATAGTTTCGTAGTCACCGAAAACTCGCTCACTGTTTCAAGGTCGCTGACGTTCGCGAGGATGAGGTTGTCAACGTTAAGTGAAAGAGAAGTCAGAATAGAGAGAAAAAAGAACGCAAGGCCAACTCGCAGGAGGGAGGCCACGGTGCCGGAAGAAGCGTCGCGGAATGTGGGGGTGAGTTCCCGGTGTTCGAGCGCGTAGTAGATAACATTGTTTATCAGAATCACTGCGGGACTGGAGAACACCGCTGCGGCAATGATGGCCCCATAACCCAAGCCAAGGAATGCAGCAGCATAAACGGTAAGGACTGTGAGAGCAGAGCCCGCGACTTGCCAGACGTTACTTTTCCACGCCTCTTGGAAGGCGTATTGCACGCGCTGAACGAGGGAAAGTGGAATCGTTATCGCAAATGCAGACAGACAGAGGCCGGCAACAAGTTCGATGGCGCCTGGATCGAGGTCATTGCTCGCCCGCGTGAAGTGGGTCCAGTCGAGGGCCGGGAGCACTAACCAAATGATAGCCAAGAGGAGGAGGGCAATCCCGCCCAGCGCCACGTAGGCCGTGCTAATTAGGGACTTTGCCTTCGCGAAGTCACGTGTCGCCGCCGCCGCGGCGAGACGTGTGAGTAGCCCGTTTCCTAATCCGAGATCTGCGAACATCGCCATTGCCGTGATCGAGGTAACGATCATCCAAAAGCCGAATAAGTCCGCCCCCAGGTATCTTAAAGTGACTGGAATCGTCAGGAGCGGAGCGGCGAGCGTCAGTAGGCGAGACCCCAGGCCAGTCGCTATCCCAAGCGCGAGCGCCTTCGTTCGTGCCTTGCCGTGGATCTCGGGTCCATCTGCAACGGAGGAAGCCGTTGGCCCGCTCAAGACACTCTCCGCGCACGGGCTTGACTAGCAGGTGTTAGCAAGCGCTTATTGCCCCATGTACCAGTCGTAGACTTCGCGGAGCGCTTCGACAAACTCAGGTCGCTCGACGTCGGGGAGTAACGATTCGAGCAGAGTCGACGATGCTTGCGAATGAGTCACGTCGCCCGCCCGTCGCTCGACGTACTCCACACTTATCTTCTTGGGGTGCATCTCCTGAAGAAGATCGACAACAGTATTCAGTGACGTACGGCCGCCAAACGCGAGGTTCACGGGCGTGCCGTTTGTCACCGTCCGCAGGGCCGATTTCGTGAGGGCATCCGTCACGGCATGGATGGAGGTGAAGTCCCGAGATTGGTCGCCATCTCCGAAGATCGTGAGGGGGGCGTCCTCCTTGAGGGCGGCCAGGAATTTGGGAATCACCGCTGCATACACGTGGTCGGCGCGCTGAAGGGGGCCGAAAATGTTGAAGAAGCGGAAGGCGACAGTGGCCAGCCCATAAGTCGTGGAGTAGGCGTTCGTATACGCCTCGGTCGCGAGCTTAGTCACTGCGTAGGGGCTGAGAGGCAGCGTGGCCAGCGACTCGACCTTGGGCAGTGTCGGGTTGGCGCCGTAAACCGATGAGGAGGAAGCGACGCTGACATGCCCGACGTTGTTCGCCCGCGCAGCCTCGAGGACGTTCAACGTCCCGTTGATATTGACCGCATTCGTGGAGAATGGATCCTTGATCGACCGGGGCACCGATGGCAGAGCGCCGAGATGAACGATCGCATCGACCCCGTCACTCGCACGCAGCACGTCATCGTAATTGCGGAGGTCTCCTTCTATCTCCTGGACACGTGAGGACTGCACCGCCCGGCGGAGGCCCGTTACGTAGTTATCGAGAGTGCGAACCCGATCGATCTCGGGCTGCTGCAGCATCCGGTCAACGAGGTTGGTTCCGATGAAGCCGCAACCGCCGGTAATGAGGATTTCCATGTGTCTCCTAGACCTGAAAGTTGTACGTCGAGCTCGGTCAGTCAGGGCTTGCTTAGAGGGTGCGCACGTTCGGAGAGCGCACGCGGTTCTTGGTGTCGAGCACCGGGGTATCGCTCGCGGCGAGAACATCGAGATCGAATTCATCGTGATCAGTGATGAGGAGTACGACATCCGCGTGGGCCACGGACTCAGCCGTGAGGTCCGACTTCGTTATGCCCTCTGGCCAGCGGTAACTCTCCACGTGGTCATCGACCGCGCTCACGATCGCCCCGTAGCCTCGAATGAGCTCGGCGATGCGCAGTGAAGGCGCCTCACGGATGTCTCCGGTGTTCTTCTTGTACGCCAACCCGACAAGAAGAACCCGTGAGTCCTTCATCGCCTTACCGTCCTCGTTCAGGAGTTCCATCATTCGCTGCACCACGTACTGCGGCATGTTGTCGTTGACGTCGTTGGCAAGTTCCACGAACCGGAAGTTCTGGCCGAGTTTGCGTCGCACCTGCCAGGACAGGTAGCTCGGATCGACCGGGAGGCAGTGTCCGCCGACGCCCGGCCCGGGGGTGAACTTCATGTATCCGAAGGGCTTCGTGCTTGCCGCCTCGATCGACTCCCAGACGTTCACGCCCAGCTGATGCCCGAAGATTGCCAACTCATTCACCAGCGCGATGTTCACGTGCCGGAACGTGTTTTCAAGGAGCTTCGTGAGCTCAGCTTCCTTGGGCGAGCTGACCGCTACGGTTTGGTTGACCAAGTCGTCGTAAAAGCTCTGTACGTGGGCAAGTGAGGCCGCATTCACGCCCGAGACGACTTTGGGGGTCTCGACAAATCCCCACGTCTTGTTGCCCGGATCAATGCGTTCGGGGCTGTAGCCGACGTAGAAATCCGTCCCCGCAATCAACCCGGACCGCTCCTCCAGAAGCGGGACGAGAAGCTCCTCCGTTGTCCCGGGGTAGGTCGTTGACTCCAGGATCACCGTGGCGCCAAGCGACAGGTGGGCTGCAAGCGACTTGCTGGACTCCTCGATGAATGTGAGGTCGGGAAGGCTTTCGCGAAGGGGGGTTGGCACCGTGATGACGGCGATTCCGAAGTCTGCAGTGTCGACGTAGCTCGTCGTGGCCAGGTATCGGCCCGAATCGATCGCGGTCCTGAGTTGCGCATCCGAGATATCGTCGACGTAAGACTTGCCTTCCAGTAGGCTGTTGACGCGTTTCTCGTCCAGGTCGATGCCGACGACGGTGTACCCGACTTCGACAGCTCGCATGGCGACGGGGAGGCCGACGTACCCTTGTCCAACAATGACGACTTTGCGGTCTTTACTTGCCATTTCCCCATGTCCTGCAGTGTCGTGCGATCGACAGGCCTCAGTCGCGGACCCCTGTCGAAGTTATCAGAAGCGCGATCTCGCTGCTGCGCGCCGCTCCTCCCCTGGGCGCTCGGGCTCGGCTGAATACGGCTGGCCCTGTAAAACTGAAATGCGGGAGTACAAGGCCAAGACTATCCACCCCGCGGCTGATAGCTCCCAGTGGCCCGAGAGGTACATCGGCGCGCTCACAAGAAGAATCGAGCCGACCAGCAGCGAGCGAAGGCGAATGGGAGCGCCTGCGGTGGCAGACGTCAGTGCGCTGATGTACACGCCTAGAAAGAGAACTATGCCAACGAGTCCCGTGCCGGTGCCGATTTCAAGAATGACGTTGTGTGCGCCGATCCCCAGGTCGCTCACTGTGCGGAACCCACCAGCACCCACGCCTGTGAGAATATTGTCTCCGAGTACCTCCCGTGCGGCCGGCCAGACGGTGAGGCGGCCTGCCAAGTCCCCGGTACTCCGTGCCGAATCCGCGTCTACCACTTTCAGGACCGCATCCGCTAGCCCCGTGGCAATTGCCCCGCCGGTAATACCGACGGCGACCCAAGCTAGGCCCAGCGTTAGCGGAGGCCTCATCCGATATATGACGAGCCACACGACGAGCAAAGCTGCGGCAAGGAAGGCTCCACGTGTTCCGCTGAACCAGATGGCCATGCAAATCGGGACGGCGGAAACGGCGAGCAGGGCGCGAACCCTCTTGTCGCGCAAGTCTGCCCAGAGAAGGATGATCACGGCCAAGCCGACAGCAAGTGCGTAGGCGACGTAGTTGATATTGAGACCCTCGATGCCCAAGCGTGCATTCGAGAATTCCGAGCTGACGCTTGCGGATGGGTTCTGGCGGAAGAGTTGATAGGTTGCAACAAGGCATCCCGCTAGGTATCCCCAGGCGATCAGCAGAAGTCCCCGACGGGTGAAGATCGAAGTTCGAATCGCGAGGAAGATCGCGAGGACAGCCAGGTGGTTCTGAATAGCGAGCCCGGTCGCTTCAGTATTGAGCGCCCACGTCTGGGAGATAACGCACCAGAGCGTGAATGCGATGGCAAACAAGTTTGTGGCGTCCACCTTCATCGACAGCAGCCTCGTTGCCAGAATCGCGACACACGCCACCGCTCCCCAGCGGAGGACAATCTCTGGACTGGCGGCCGCCAAGGAAGCGACGATCGCGAGCGCAACCGCGCGCCAATCCGTCCAGCGAGGGGCGCCTGAATCCTTGCCACGGCCAGCGATAGTCACGCTCGTTGCGCGCGTTCCCAGTTTCACAGGTCAAGACTACGGGGTTCCGCCGGAGCCTCATCGCCCGCGTCCTCTTTGTCTCGCACCTTGCCATCGATACAAAAAGGCCGAGGCTTAGTCGGCCGATGTGACCCTCGCCCGAATGACGCGGTCGCCTGTTTGTCCCGCGCTTTGGGGGTGCCTGTAGGGTGACAGCCTCCCGCAGTTCAGGGCATAGTGTCGACAAACACGAGTGATCCTCATATTTGGGAGAAACATGAGAACACGTTTGGGTCGGCCGATTGGGTCCGCACCGACAGAATATCTTCCGGACGTCACTGCCAGCGCCTCCGGTGTTGAGCTGGCTCAAGCGCGGGCACTTGAATGTGATCCGGGCAACCAGTCAGTGGACGTGAGCGGGGTTTCTCCCGGTCACGCTGACGTGCCGGTCGCGTCGCGGCGGTCGTTCCTGAGGGTCACTGGCATCGCAGCCGCGGGCATCGCAGGAGGCGCCGCAGCGCCGTTGGTCACTCCCTCGGACGAGGCCTTCGCGGCGCTGCTCGACAGCCGCGCCGCTCGGACTGAGGTTTCTCTATCGACTGCCTTTGAGCGCGTGTTCAAGCCGGAGGCGCATGGCGCTGTGGGAGATGGCCTGGCCGATGACACCGCGGCAGTGGTCGCTGCATTCACGGCCGCAGCGGCCTCAGCGCGAGTTGGCGTCGTTTCTACAATATTTCACCCGGGCGCAGTCGTCGTGCTCGAAGGGGAGTATAACTTAGCGACCCTGACTGGGGCGATTGATGTTACCTGCAATGTGCGCGGCTCGGCTGCCGTTCTGATCGCACCCCGGGCATACGGAGGCACGGTCCTCCTTGTCGGGCATCCCGCATTCGGGAGCATTCTGCAGAACGCCGACATTGTTTTGCCGGACGTCGTCAAAGTGGGGTCTACATCTTTGACGCCGGGAAGCGTCGGCATTCGCGTGCAGAACCTCTACAACAGCAACCTGAATTTTGGGCGCACTGCCTACTTCGAGACGGGCATCCACTTCACCGGGCTCGGGAACGGCACTGTCTATAACCGAATCTTTATTGGCTGGGTGTCTTACGCCAAGGTTGCAGTGAGACTGGTCCCGGACCTTGGCGGGTGGGTCAATCAGAATACGTTTGTTGGTGGCGGCATCCAGCAGTCGTCAGGTTTCGGCGGTGGAGGTACGCGCCGAAGCGAGTGGCGGCACCTGGTCATGGACGGCCTTACCATCAACTCGGTGAATGGGAATACCTTCGTTGGGACATCGTTCGAGGGGGACGTTTCCGAGTACACAATTTCGTTACATAACGCGCTGCAGAACCTGTGGCTCGGCTGCCGCTTCGAGCAGGGCACTCGCGGCCGTGCGGCCTCAGTTTCTGGCTCGACGGTCACGTCGGTGGCACATGGCCTCAAGGTCGGTAATGTCGTCACGTTCACCGCAGCCGTGGCGCCCACAAAGATGTACCAGCTAAGTCCGTACTACGTGGTCACTGTGCATAGCCAGGACAAATTCTCGGTCTCGCGCAAGCGGGGAGGCGCCGCGATCGCGTTCGGCTCGTCTGGAACTTCGCTTGCGTATTTTCGCCCGCCCACGATTCGATACGACGGGACGGGGGGCAACTGCTCACGAAACGTCATACAGCACCCGCAAACAGCGTTTAGCGTGCTTGAACAGATATTCGTTGCGGGGGCGACGGACAACTCCGTCCAGATGGGCGGAAGCACGACTGCCGATGTCTACGCCGCGGACGACTTGCCCCCAATCCGCGCGCGAAACAGTGCCTATGCGCCGGCCGTCCGTCCGCTTTTCGCCGCCTACCCTGCGGCACAGAATCCTGTCGAAAACCCAAGAGGGTGGACGGCCGCATTGTCCGACCGGGGACTCCTTTTCGCGGCCAACGAGGAAGAGACCGGGACGATCGGCAACACCCTAGGGATACTGACCTACAAGCGACCCGATGACCCGGCGAGCTATGAGATCGCATCGGTTCGAAGGTCGCCCCGCCTGATCGTCGTTAGTGCTCTCTCCTGCCCGGCGCGAACTACGAAAACAATGACGTTCGCCCTTGTCGGTGCATCCGTTCTTGACCACGTCCTCGTCACCATGCTGTCCCATGTCCCGGGACTAGTTCTCTCACACGCGTACGTGTCGGTCAGGGACACGGTCACAGTCATCTTCGCTAACTTGACGTCTGCGCCAATCGCATTGTCCACTTCGTTGAACGCGATTGTGTTCCGCCGGTTCTATTGACCAGCCAGATCGGTCGGCGTCATTTGTTCTGCGCCCGGGCCATGCGCTAGGTGACGCAGATCCCGCACGTCGGGGCCCGCTAGCAACACGAGACTGTCATTAGGGAGAAGCTGGCCGGGGAGCGGTGGGACCGGAGGGTAATCCGCCCGGCCGCGGCAACAGGTCGCGGTCCCGGGCTAGTGTTTACCAAATATGGGAAAACGTGCTTTGTCCAGAGAGCCACTGAACAAACGCGCGAAGGCTTGGGTTTTGGGCAGTTTTGGAGCGGCGCTGCTGGTTTTCGGCGGAGTGGCGCTCGTGATGACGACCCACATGGTGCAAGCCAAAGGCGAACTTGAAGCGGCGATTCCGATGGCAGCGGCCGTACAGAAGCAATTGGTTGCCGGTGACAACGAAGCAGCCGCCCTCAGCGCCCGAAAGCTCGAATCTCACACGAAAAAGGCGGCTGGCGCAACGGGCGGTCGTCTGTGGCGTGCGCTCGAATGGGTTCCGGTCGCGGGCCCCAACCTGGCCGCAGTGCGGGTGGCAGCCGTTGCGGTCAACGACCTTGCGGTCAATGCGGTCGTTCCCGCCACGGGACTCAGTATCGACCAGCTCAAGCCTGTTCATGGTCGGATCAACCTTGAGGCTCTCGCAGCCATGGAAGGAACCGTTCAGGCGGCGAACGCGTCAGCCAATCGAGCGAGCGCGCAGTTGGCCCGAGTGGATCGGGCGGGGCTCTTCGGCCCAGTCGAGGCGGGCATTGCCCGCCTTGACAGCGGGCTGGGCCAGGTCGGGGGGCTGCTCGATGGCCTTGAGAAAACCGTTAAGGTTCTCCCCGGTGCGTTGGGCGCGGAGGGGCCGCGCAACTACCTCATGTTGTTCCAGAGCAATGCGGAATCACGCGGCACCGGAGGAAACCCGGCCGCCATGGTGCTTCTCACTGCCGAGGACGGGAAGATCTCAATCTCCCAGCAAGCATCCAGTACCGACTTCGTCAATGCGCGGCCCAAACCGATCATTCCGCTGGACCGTGAGACGGAGGCGCTCTACGGCGACAAGATCGGGCGCTGGATTCCTGACATGACCCTCACCCCCGACTTCCCGTTTACCGTCAAACTCGCGAAGGCCTACTGGGCGGAATCATTCGGCACCAGGGTTGACGGCGTCATCTCCTTCGACCCAGTCGCGCTCAGCTACCTGTTGGGTGCCACCGGCCCGGTCACGCTCGCAACGGGAGACACACTGACCGCGGAAAATGCTGTGCCATTGCTCCTCAACGAGGTCTACTTCCGCTATGAGGATCCGAAGGTCCAGGATGTCTTCTTCGCCGCCGCCGCCGCGTCGGTTTTCGATGCCATCACCTCCGGCGTCGGAGACACCGGAGCGCTCGTCCAGCAGCTGACGAGGGCGACGGATGAAGGCCGGCTCATGTACTGGACGGACGACAAGTCCCAGAGCAAGATCCTCGCCGGCACACGACTCACAGGCACTCTCCCCACGGATAACGCGAACGCCACTGTCGTTGGCGCGTACATCAACGACAACACCGGCTCCAAGATGGACTACTACCTTGACGTGACCAACGACGTGACGTCTACGCAGTGCCAGGCCAGGAAACCCGTCCTGACCGGAAGCGTCACCCTCACCTCGACCATCAACGCTGCCGACGCGCGACACTTACCCGCGTACATTGCCGGAGTGAACTTCCGGCCGGGAGACATCAGCACCGACGTCGTGCTCTACGGGCCGGTTGGGGCGACCATTGACTCCGTTCAAGTGAACGGGCACAAGGTCAAGCCGTCATACAGTGGCCAGCACTTGGGCCGACCTGCGGTCAAGGTCAGGGTCTTCAATGTCCCTGGTGCCGTGCGGAAGATCAGTTACACGATGACCGGCGCCCCGGGCAAGTACGGCCCGCTCGAGGTGCACGGCACCCCCATGGTGCGCCCGACGCCGGTCACGCTGTCCACGCCGGGATGCATGCAGTAGGCACGCCTCAGCGGAGAGCGGCCGGGCTCGGAGCGGCCGCCGGCGCCGCGCGCACGCCGCGGAAAACCACGAAGTGGTAGAGCAGGAAGCGCACCAGCACGACCAGCACGATGCTGCCCAGGTTGACGATGTTAACCAGTAGCGGGCCGGGCGCGGTGTGCAGCAGCCGCTCGGCCAGCCAGACCCCGGCGATGACGAGTGCGGCGCCGAGGCCGGTGCAGGCTGCGTTGACGACGATGAACAGCGCCGTCTCCAGAGTGCGGTGGTGCCGGCCCCGGTCGCGGAAGGTCCACTCGCGGTTGCCGAAGTAGGCGTTGACCAGGGCCACGAGTGACGCGACCACCTTCGCCGCCAAGACGTCCCAGCCCAACATGAGGTAGATCACGTTGAAGACGCCGATTTCGATAAGCGTGCTGATCCCGCCGACCAGGAGGAACCGGGCGCCCAGTCCGGCCAGGCCTTTCACTCGGGATCGACTCATCATGGCTGCACTACGCTACTACGAGAGCCCGGGAATCACGTTTTGGGCGGCCAGCTCTAGGAGTCCGCGTGCAGTTGCACCATCTTGCCGTGGTCATGCCGGCCCACAACGAGGCCGAAGGGCTCCCCGGCTTCCTCGCCGAAATCGCCGAGCATGTCGCCCCGCTCGCCGACCTGGTGAGCATCGTCGTGGTCAACGACGTGTCGACTGATTCGACGGCAAAGGTGCTGGCGGCCCTCCTGGAGACCTCACCTGGCCTCACCGTGATCACCGCCGCGATCAACCGGGGGCACGGCCCCACGGCCCTCGCCGCCTACCGTGCCGGGCTCGCGCTCGAGCCGGATGCGATCGTGCACGTCGACGGCGACGGCCAGTTCGAGGGGAAGGACTTTCCCGCGCTCGTGCATGCCCTCGACGGCGCCGACGTCGTGCACGGGGTGCGCGAGCAGCGCACCGAACCCTGGTATCGGCGGGTGTTGACGGGATCGGTCGGCCTCGTGGTTGCGCTGGCGACGGGGGCTCGTATCCCCGACGTCAACACGCCACTGCGCGCCTACCGGCCCGACGTGCTGGCACGTCTCGTTGACCTGGTTCCCGAGGCCGCCCTCGTGCCGCACGTGCACTTCTCGGTCGCCGAGCGCCGGCTCGGCTTGCGCGTGCGCCATGTGCCCGTGCGCAGTATCCCGCGCCGCGGGAGCGTGGCGACCGGCAGCATGTGGGGGGAGCAGGCGAAGCAGCCGATGCTTCCGCCGCCCCGGCTGCGCGATTTCAGTCGCCGGGCCGCGCTGGAGGTGTGGCAGTACTCGCTGCGGCCGGGTCTCGACAAGCTCGACCACCGGGTGGAGGCGGCGGCCGCGTCGGGTGCGCCCCGGCCGTGACGCTCTTGCGCCGGGCGGTGTTCCCGCTGGCCCTGGCGGCGGTCGTGCTCGCGCACCTGCTCGTCGCCGTTCCCAGCCTGGTCGAACTGCGCCTCTGGGAAGACGAGGCGTTCAACCTGACCGTGCCGCTCAATCTGCTCCGCGGCCTGGGTTACACGAGCGACGGCACCTTGTCCGGAAGCCAACTCACGCCGTTCGACCCGAGGATCTCCACCGGCCCGGTCGTGCTTCTGCCGGTCGCCGCGGCGCTCGCCACGGGCGCCGACATGGTGCTGGCGGGGCGCAGCGTCATACTTCTTTTCTTTGCGGCCCTGCTAGTGGGGCTCTGGCTTGTGGGGAGCCGCATCGGCGGCAAATGGGCCGGCCTGGCGGCCGTGGCCGTGCCGCTCGGACTGGACGCGAACGCGTCGCCGTCGCCGTTGCAGGGCCCCGCCGACATCCTCGGTGAGATCCCCGCGGCCGCGCTCCTGGTGTTCGCCCTCGCCGTCCTCCGCTCTCGGCCGTGGCTCGCCGGGCTCTTCCTCGGCCTGGCCGTTCAGTCCAAGACCATTGCGCTCCTGGCCGCGCCGGCCCTCGTGCTCGCGGTGTTCCTCAGCGAGCCGGGGCAGACTGTGCGGCAGCGGCTGCGCCGGCTCCTTCCCTTCGTCGGCATGGCTGCGGTCCCGACGGCGCTGTTCGCCCTGTGGCAGCTGATCGAGCTCGGACCGGCGGGCTTCGCGGTGACCACACGCCACTTCGTCGGATTCCTTCTCTCCGGCGGCCAGACCGGAACGTGGTCGCCGTTCGAGAAACTCACCGCGCTGCAGTCGGACTGGCGCCTTCCCCTCGCGGTCACCGCACTGGTCGCGCTCGGCGCACTCGCGCACGGACTCGCCGCGGTGATGGTGCTCCGTCGCGGTGGCGAGCTGCCCGCCGACGTCGTCGCCCGCACGCCGCGGCGTGACCTCGTCGTGCTCCTGGCCGCCTCAGCCCTCGGGCTGCTCACCTGGCTCGGCTGGTGGCTCGCCTCCGCGCACACGCCCGTGTGGATTCGGCACCCCTCGCCCGGGCTGTTCGCCTTCGTGCCTGTGCTGGCCGCGTTCGTCGTGCTGGCGTTGCGGGTCGTGGCCCGCGAACGCCAATTCCGGGTGCGCGCGGTGGCGATCGCCGGGGCCGCGGCGCTCACGGCGGTCCTGGCCGTGCAAATGGCCGGGCATGTGGGTGAGGTGCGCAGTCACACAGGCGAGACGCTCACCGATCAGCGCCGGGTGGCGGCCGAGATCGCGGCACTTCGCGTGGACTGGTTGGCGGGTGTCTGGGGCGGCACCGTCAGCGTGACGGTGATGTCGGGCGCCCATGCCGCGCTCGTTGACGCGCCGGATGTCGCCGACCTGCCGAGAATCCGGCACCACGCGGGCTTGCCCTGCGGGTCTCTACTGCTAGCTGCGGGCCCGTACGTTGTGTGCGAGGCGCCGTAGCGCCGGGATAGAGGTCATTCGCCAGCTACATCGTGAAGGCGGCGTAACCGCCGAAACCCGCGGCGGCCGCGCACAGCGTCAGCAGCGTGTACTGCAGCCATTTGTGGCTGCGTCCCCGCCGAAGTATGGCCTTATGGCCCATCTGTTCCGGCCGGATTTTCGTCATTACTGCATCCTATCGGCGCAAAGCCCTGCTAGACCGGTCGTACTATCCCCAGAACGGGGGCTTTTGGGCGCAGGATTCATGCGGGGAATCGCTCAGGGATGCACCGGTAGGCTCGGGGGATATGTGGAGAAGCGCATGAGAATTTCCGTTATCGGCTGTGGCTACCTGGGCGCTGTGCACGCGTCGGCCATGGCCGAACTCGGCCACGACGTCGTCGGGATCGACGTCGACACCGACAAGATCACCAGGCTGTCCCAGGGCCGGCCGGTCTTCTTCGAGCCGGGTCTGGCCGAAGTACTCACCTCGGCCATCGGCTCTGGCCGACTGCGCTTCAGCACCGACATCGCGGACGCCGCGGGCGCGCAGGTGCACTTCATCGCGGTCGGCACCCCGCAGAAGCAGGGAAGCCATGCCGCCGACCTCCGTTACGTCGACGCCGCGGTGCAGTCGCTGCTGCCGCACCTCGCCGTGGGCGACCTCGTTGTCGGCAAGAGCACGGTTCCCGTGGGCACGGCGGCGCGTCTCGCCGACCTGATCACGGCATCCGGCAGCGGCGCCACTCTCGCCTGGAACCCCGAGTTCCTGCGCGAAGGATTCGCCGTGCAGGACACGGTCAGCCCCGACCGCCTGGTCTACGGCGTGCCGGCGGGCGAGGCCGGCGAGCACGCGACGGGCCTTCTGAACGAGGTCTACGCGGCGGCGATCGCCGCCGGCACCCCGACTGTGGTCACCGACTACGCGACATCCGAGCTCGTGAAGGCCGCAGCGAACGCGTTCCTCGCCACGAAGATCAGCTTCATCAACGCGATGGCGGAGATTGCCGAGGTCTCGGGCGCCGACGTCACCCAGCTCGCGGACGCGATCGGCTTCGACGACCGCATTGGGCGCCGGTTCCTCAACGCCGGCGTCGGCTTCGGCGGCGGTTGTCTTCCCAAGGACATCCGCGCCTTCACCGCCCGCGCCGAGGAACTCGGCCGGGGCGAGTCGGTGGCCTTCCTCAAGGAGGTCGACGCGATCAACCTGCGCCGCCGCCAGCGGGTCGTCGAGCTCGCGGTCTCGGCGCTGGCCGGTCCCGTCTACCACTCGAAGGTCGCGGTGCTTGGGCTCAGCTTCAAACCCGACTCCGACGACGTGCGCGATTCCCCGGCGCTGGACGTGGCGGTGCAGCTGCGCGGCCTCGGCGCCGACGTGGTCGCCACCGATCCGCAGGCCATCGACAATTCGCGGGCGCGGCATCCGCAACTCACCTACTCGACCGACCTCGAAGAGACCCTGCGTGACGCGGACGCCGTAGTCCTGGTCACCGAGTGGCCCGAGTTTCGGGAGCTTGACCCGGTGTGGGCGGCGACCCTCGTGCGCACCCCCACAATTGTGGATGGACGCAATACGCTCGACGCGGCCGCTTGGCGTGCCGCCGGGTGGACCTACCTTGGATTGGGACGACCTTAGTGACTGACATCTTTTCAGGCCCGGGCCTCAAGCCAAAGCCTGCGCGCACGCGAGCCTCCAAGCGCAAGCGAGGGCGAATCGCACTGATCGCCATCGGCGCGGTCCTGCTGCTGGTCGGCGGCATCGTCGGCGTCTACGCGTGGACGCTCAGCAGTACTTTCGACGGCACGGAGAAGATCGCCGGCGCCTTCCCCACGGACGACAGCAGGCGGCCGCTGGCGCTCACGGGCGACGCGGGCGAGGCGCAAAACATCCTGCTGCTCGGCTCCGACACGCACGGTTCGAACAACGGTTCACTCGCGGACATGAAGGAGCAGCGCTCCGACACGATCATGATCGCGCACATCCCGGCCGACCGGAAGAACATCTACGTCATGTCGATCCTGCGCGACAGCTGGCTCGACATCCCCGGGCGCGGCCAGGCGAAGATCAACGCGGCCCTGGCTTACGGGGGAGTGCCACTGGCGGTGGAGACCATCGAAGGTGTGCTGGGCGCGCGGATCGATCACGTGGCCATCGTCGACTTCACCGGCTTCAAAGGCATCACCGACGCGCTCGGCGGCGTGGACATCGACAGCCAGGTCCCCTTCAAGGCGGGCGGCCACCAGTTCTCCCAGGGCGTTCAGCACGTCGATGGTGAGCAGGCCCTCTCATTCGTGCGGGAGCGTAAATCGTTCAATGACGGCGACTTTCAGCGCGCGCGCAACCAGCAGGCCTTCATCAAGGCGGTTCTGACGAAAACGCTGAGCGCGGAAACCCTGACCAACCCGGGCAAGATCAGCGGCCTTGTCGGCGCGGTCGCCCCGTTCCTCGCGGTCGATCAGGGCCTCACCTCCGGCTACGTCGCCAGCCTGGGAGTGGAGATGCGCGACGTGCGGGTGGGAAACGTCACGTTCTTCACCATGCCGACGCTCGGCACCGGCACTTCACCCGACGGGCAGTCGATCGTGAACATCGACTGGGAAGAGCTCAAGGCTGTGCAGAAAGGGTTCCAGACCGACACCCTCGACACCTATGAGCCGAAGGTGCAGACGATCGGTTAGGCCTTCGGGCTGCGCTCCGCCCGAAGTCCGCTACGTAAGCCATGACGCAGAATTGAAGTGGCGATATTCGCTTGAGTGTAGGTACACTATGTACGTACACACCTCGCGGGCATCGACGCCCCTTCAGTTAAGGAGATTCGCCATGGAAGCCGAATCCAGAATCAAGAGCCGAGTTCCCCTGTTCGACGGCATGAACAGGATCCCCGGCGGGTTGATGCTCATTCCGCTCATCCTGGGATCCGTTGTCGGAACCTTCGCTCCCGGCGTCCTGGCCATGGGCAACTTCACCACCGCACTCTTCCAGGGCAGCGCGCTGCCCCTGATCGGCCTGCTGATCTTCGCAACGGGCATGCAGATCACGCTGAAGACCTCCGGGCCGGTTCTCGCCACGACCGGCGTCATCCTGCTCTTCAAGTCGATCATCCCGGCCACCATCGTCGTGCTCATCGCCCAGCTGGTGGGCATCAACGGAATCCTCGGCGTCTCGATCCTCGCCCTGCTCGTGATCGTCGACAACAGCAACGGCGGCCTCTGGCTCGCGTTCACCGGCCGCTACGGCGACGCCCGCGACCGCGGCGCGTACATGGCCTCCGCCATCAACGACGGCCCGTTCTTCTCCATGCTCTTCCTCGGCGTCGCCGGCCTCGCCGACATCCCGTTCCAGCTGCTGCTCGCCGCCGTCATCCCCCTCGTGCTCGGCATCATCGTCGGCAACCTCGACCAGCGCTGGACCGAGATCATGCGCCCGATCCCGAACATGGTCATCCCCTTCTTCGCGTTCGCCCTCGGCACCGGCATCAACCTGGGCAACGTGCTCAACGGCGGCCTGTCCGGCCTCGTGGTCGGCGCAATCGCCACGCTGGTCACCGGAGGGCTCGCCTACATCGGCTACCGCTTCGTGCTGCGCCGCGGCAACAAGTCGGGTATCGGAATCGCCGTGGGCACGACCGCCGGCAACGCCATCGCGACCCCCGCCATAATCGCGGCCGCCGACCCCAGCTTCGCGCCGTTCGTCGAGATTGCCACCGCACAGGTCGCATCCGCCGTGCTCGTGAGCGCCGTGCTCGCCCCGCTGCTCGCGGCCTGGGTGCTCAAGCGCGAAGGCGGGCTCGTGGATGCCGCCGCAATCGCCGAGCCCCAGCCGGAGCCGACAGCCGGCGAGCCGATCGCTCAGGGCGGCCGGACCGACGCTCGATGAGCGAGGCGCGCCGCCAGGCAGCGGTGGCCATCGGCATAGCCGCCGATGACCTGACCGGCGCGGGCGATTCGGCCGTGCAGTTCGCCCGTCGAGGCTGGCGCGCCCGGCTCACCCTGGGCACGCCGAGCCTGGATGCCCTGCTGCCCGGCTCGGTTCTGGCCGTCGTCACGGACTCCCGCGCCCAGCCGGACCAGGCCGCCCGGGAAGGCACCGCAGCCGCGGTGACCGCCCTCGGCCGGGCCGGCGCCACGCGCCTGTTCCTCAAGATCGACTCCACCATGCGGGGATCGGTCGCCCACCAGGTGCTCGGCGCCCTGGAGGCCTGGGAGGCTCACCACCCGGGCGCCTTCGCCGTCGTGTGCCCGGCCTACCCGGCCATGGGCCGCACCGTGGCGCACGGCCGAGTGCTGGTCAACGGCGACGGCGTGGAGGCCACCGCGATCGGCCTGGACCCGGTGACGCCGGTCACAACGAGCGCCCTGAGCGATCTTCTGCCGGGGAGCACCGCGGTGGCTCCCGGGCAGGGGGCGGTCGCCTGCGTCGCCCGCATCACAGCGGTCGTGGCCTCGGGTGCCCGGGTCGTGACCCTGGATGCGAGTACCGACACCGAACTCGCCGAGATCGCCGCCGCGGTCGCCGAGCTCGGCCCGCGGGCCGTTCCGGTCGGCTCGGCCGGTCTGGCCGTGGCCATGGCCGAGGTCTGGGCGGGAGCGACGAATGACGCGTCCCCGGTCGATCGCCCGCCGGGCGTCGACCGGGTGGTCGTAGTGGTCAGCTCGCTGCACGAGGTTTCCCGCGCCCAGCATTCGACCATGGTCGAGTCGCTGCCGGCCGACCAGCATCGCGCGTTCGCGCCGACACTGGCCGAGTTCCTCAGCCCGGATTGCGTCGACGACTGGATCGGCCGGGAGCTGGCCTCCGCCCCCGGCCTGCCCCGTGTCATCACGATCACCGCGCCGAGCGAGCGGCCCGGCACGGAAGCCGGCCTCTCCGCCGGGGGCACTCCCTCGATGGCGATTGCCGCCGGTCTAGCCACGATCACCGCGGCCGTCTTCGACCACGGCAGCGTCGGAGCCCTCGTGCTCATGGGCGGGGAGGGCGCTCGAGCCGTGCTCGACCGACTGGGCGCCGATTCCGTGCTCGTGACCGACGCCATCCGCGAAGGCATCCCCATTGGCGTGGTCGAGGGTGGGCGGGCGCACGGGCTCACCGTTGTCACCAAGGCCGGTGGGTTCGGCGACGTGCGCTCGGTCGCTGACATCCTGCCCGAACTCGTGCACCCCGATTCCTCGGCCGCCCGCGTGCGCGGCCAACTGCTCAACCTAGGAGAAACCCCATGACGCTTCCCAGACTCGCCGTCACCATTGGCGACGTGGCCGGCATCGGCCCCGAAATCACGGCCAAGGCTCTGCTCAACCACGACGACCTGCGCACCAGGTGCATTCCCGTTGTCGTGGGCGACGAAGCCGCCATGCGCCGCGGCGTTCTCAACGTGGGCGGCGACCCGAGCGCCATCCGCGTGATCACCAGCGTCTCCGAGGCGAAGAACCTGCCCGGCACGATCGAGCTGCTGCAGACCGGCCCGTCGCTGGCGGACGTTCCGCTCGGCTTGCTCAGCGCGGCCGCCGGGGACGGCGCCTACCGCTTCGTGGTGGAGGCCTGCCGCCTCGCCCGCGAGGGAGAAGTGGACGGCATCGTCACCGCTCCGCTGAACAAGGCGGCCATGCACGCGGGTGGCCACAACTGGCCCGGCCACACCGAGCTTCTGGCGCACGAGTTCGGGGTGAAGAACTTCTCGCTCGTGCTCTCCGCGGGGGACCTCTACTTCTTCCACCTGACCACGCACGTTTCGATGCGCCAGGCCATCGAGGGCATCACCTTCGACCGCACCCTCAACGTGCTCGAACTCGCCGGCGCCTTCGCCCGGTCCATGGGCAAGCCCAACGAGCTGATCGGACTGGCCGGGCTCAACCCCCACGCCGGGGAGAACCGCCTCTTCGGCGACGAGGACGCCGACATCCTGGCTCCCGCCGTCGCGGCGGCCAGGGCCCGGGGGCTCAATGTCGTCGGCCCGCTGCCCGGCGACGCCCTCATCCCGGCGGCCGTGCGGGGCAAGTACAACCTGGCCGTGGTCTGCTACCACGACCAGGGTCACGCGCCCTTCAAGGCGGTCTACGGCGATGACGGCGTGAACATCACGGTCGGCCTGCCGGTCGTGCGGGTATCCGTCGACCACGGCACGGCCTTCGACATCGCGGGCAAGGGCATCGCCCGGGAGGCGAGCCTGGTGCTGTCGCTCGAGCGCGCGGCCGAGCTCGCCCCGGGCTGGGACCATGTCTGGCAAGCAGCCCAGGCCGCGTAGCGCGGGTCTCCCCATTCGTTCGTGTCGGGTCGATGCGCGGGTACTACGCCGCTTCGCCGGCGATGCGCCACCCGCGCAGCGGCGTTGGGCCCGCGCAGCTCGAGATCTCGAGCGAGCAGCCGAGCTGGCCCCGGGCTGGGATCATGTCTGGCAAGCAGCCCAGGCCGCGTAGCGCGGGGGCGTCCGGGGCCGCCGCGGCTGGAATATACGATGGCACCATGTGGCTAAACGAGGTATCGCCCGGGGCGGTCGACTCGACCAGCCGCACGCCGATGCACAGCCAGGTGAGCGCGATCATCCGTTCCCGCATCGCCGACGGTGAGCTCCCGCCCGGGTCGAGCCTACCGACCGAGGCCGAGTTGCAGGACCGGTTCGGGATCTCCCGGTCGGTCGTGCGGCAGGCGCTCGCCGCGCTGACGGCCGAGGGGCTGATCAAGCGCGGTCGCGGGCGGGGGAGCGTCGTCGCCCCCCGCGGTGAGCATCACCGCCTGGTGCAGCGGATGTCGGGCCTCTCCACCCAGATCGCGGCGGAGGGCGCCCAGGTGACCACGGAGGTGCTGCACCTCGCCCCGGAGCGGAACGCCCATGCGGAAGCGGCGCTCGCGACCTCAGCGGTGCTCGGAATCCGGCGCCTGCGTTCGGTGGGGAACGAGCCGATTGCGCTCATCCACACCTGGCTTCCGGTGTCGCTCGGCGGGCGGCTCAGCGCCGAAGATCTGACGAACGCATCCCTGCACGCGGTGATGCGGGACAAGCTGGGCGCGTCGATCGTGTCCGGCCGCCGCCAGGTGCGCGCCGTGCCCGCCTCGGCGGCGCTCGCGCAGGCCCTGGGCGTGACCGTCGGGGCGCCGGTGCTGCTGCTCGAGGGAACCAGCCTCGACGAGAACGGGCTGCCGATCGAGGTCTTTTCGACCTGGCACCGGGCCGATCGGGTCGTCTTCGACATCGATGTGCTGAACGAGGGCCCCGTCCCGGCGCAGCGCCCGGTGGAGCCCGGTGGGTTTGGTGCCGGTGGCGCTGGGGCGGGCGTTGGCGCGGCTCCGGAGGCTGAGGTCTCCGACCGCGCGGAACTGGCCCAGCGTGCCCGCGTACTCGCGCTGCAGCTGCAGCAGCTCTCCGAGGATCTGGAGCAGTAGGCACGAGCCGGTCACCGGCCCGTCATAGCGACAAGTGCACCCCTGACTGGGGCCAGCCGCTGGCGCTGTGAGGTCTCACGCTCTCACTAGCCTCTGGGAGGCAGCACAAAAGAGCTGAAGCTCATGGGGGTACTCGTACATGTCTCGTCGACGTCATTTTGCCGTGCGATCGGCGGTGGCAGCCAGCCTCGTGCTCGGTGCGATCGCCTCGGCCGCTCCGGCCTTCGCCCAAAGCGCGGAAGAGCCGGTAGTCGTGTCGCCAGCGGCGAGCGGTGTCGAGCTGGATCAGGCGATCGACGGTTCTTGGTTCTGGCAGGTAACGCTGGATGTGCCCGAAGCGTATATCGGCAGCTGGGAACGCGATCTCGGGGTGTGGGGGTCCCCGGAAGAAGCCCAAGCTGCGGCCGGGCAGTCCAGGGAATGCGTGCAAGGGGCGATGAAGGGATTCCTGGACCAATTCGCCACTCATGCCGAGTTCGAACTTGCGAACGAATCCCTCGACCAGGACTCGTGGTCGACGTCGACGATCGACGACGAAGTGCGCGCCTGCCGCGACGCATCGGAATGGAAAGTGGAGCGTGCTTCGATCGACAATGCGGGCTACCGCGTCATCGACATTCCTCTGGACGTGGTCGGACCAGGCACGCACGAACTTTTTGTGATTGGACTGTCCACTCCCGCGAGCGGAAACCCCACCGTGCGCAATCCCGGATGCGCTCTGAAGGTTTGGGAGGGCGGCAAATGGGCCGGTGGCGGCTGCCCGTACGATGCCTCCGCCCCCGTCTACTTCACAGTGACGGTTCCTTCCCCTCCAGCCAGCGAAATGTTGTTGCAGAGTCGGGACGTCGAGAAGGGGTCCGCGTTCGACCCTTCAGTCTTCAGCACACTCAAACCACTGGATCAGACGGAGGATGCGGAAGCCTTGGCGCTCCACGTCGGCCTCACAGTCGCGCTGGCGCTCGTGCTGGCCATCCTGATCGCCCTGCCTACGGAGATGCTCAACTCGGTTGTCTCGGACAAGCACTCGAGGATCGCCGGCTTCTTCCGCTGGCTGCTTCCCGCTGGGCGTCGCGCCAAGCGGAGCGGGGCACGGCCCGTCGATGACATCGTGGCCGATCGCAAGAGGCCGCTCGTGGTGCAGCGAATCTTCGGCGGGGTGTCCGGCTGGTGGTCGGTCCCCGTGCTGGTCGCGGGCGCAGTCATCGCCAGCTTCGCCGAGCCTGATTTCGGGGTGAACTGGATGTCGCTCAGGCTGATCCTTACCTTGTTCGTCGCGTTCCTCATCGTCAACTTGGGCGGCACATTCTTTGCCTGGCTGGTGACGCGACGGCGAACCGGCGCGGAACGCCCTCGGTTGACAGCGCGGCCGCTGTTCCTTGTCCTCATTCTCGTGACCGTGCTGTTTGCGAAATTCCTCCACGTCGAGCCGGCGCTGATCTTCGGTACGGTGCTGGCGATCGACTTCGGCAGCCGCCTGTCCAAAGCGCGCAGCGCGGCGGTCACAACGGTCGGCGCCGCCTACCTGATCGTCATTGGTCTCGGAGCGTGGGTCGGCTACAGCGCATTAGTCGGGTCCACGCTGAAATCGGCCTTCGGCCTCAGCGGGATCCCTGACGCGTTCATCTTGCCGATCTCCGGCGCCCTCTACGACGCTCGGCTCGCGCTCGGAGAGCTCGCGAGCGTGCTCGTCGTGGAGGCCATCTCGACCGTGCCGATCGCCCTGCTGCCGCTCGCGTTCCTGAGCGGGGCATCCCTCTGGGCCTGGAAGCGCTGGGTGTGGGCGCTCGTCTACGCGGCTGGGCTTGCCGTGTACTCCTTCGTGCTGGTGCCCATGCCGAAATCATGGGAGACGGTGCCGGAACCCCTGATGCTGTGGATCGCCATCTTCGCTGGCTACGCGGCTTTCGCCCTGGCCGTTTGGGCGGTCTTCTACTTCATCAACAAGAGGCAGCCCGAGCCCGAGTCCGAGAACGGGCCGGCGTTACCGCCAGTCCGGGGCCCTGTGTCGGATGAGCCCGTGCTGAGCCGCGTCGGGTAGGCCGTAGGGGCCAGGAGACCGGGCGGCTGGTACGCCGACCCCTCCGGAGCGCTCCGGCAGCAGTGGTGGGACGGGGCCAAGTGGACCGAACACCTGCACGACCCCGCGCTGGAGAAGTACGGGGCCGTGCATAGGCCGGTCGTCGGGCCGGCCACGCCCGTCTACAGCGCCTCGATCTGGATGATCATCGGGCTGCCCCTGCTCTCGCTGTTCGCGGTTGCCTCGTTCGACATGACGGAGTACCTGATCGGCGCCACGTCAGGCCTGGCCGTCGTCAACCTGGACTACGTGTTCCTGCAGGGCCTCGGCTTCGCCATCTACGTCGCCTCGGTGATCTTCGCGTTCCTCGACTGGCGGAGACTGCTCGCCGACGCGTTCGAGCGCCGATTCCGCTGGGCGTGGGCCATCCTCTCAGTGGTGGTCTATGTGATCGGACGTTCGGTTGTGGTGAACCGGCAGGCCGGCCGCGGGCTGTGGCCGATCGGCGCCCTGGCTGCGCTGATCGTGCTGGAAATCGTCGTGCTCGGGGTCAAGTTCGAGGAGGCGATGCCGGCCCTGATGCTGGCGGTATCCGGCTCCTGACCGGCGGCGCGTCACTCGTCAGCGAAGAGGAGCGCGAGCGCCGCGAGGGTGTGCGCATCCGAGAACTCGCCGCGACGCGTCATCGGTTTCAGGGCGGTACGTTGCACCCAGACGACGGCGTTGACCTCGCCGTCGAGGGCGGCCGGGTGCTGGGCGGGGTCGACTGTCGCTGTAACGACGGCGACACGGCCGGGCAGCAGGGCGCTGTCGGTGACGTAGCCGCCGAGCACCCGGGAATCGCTTGCCCGGTACCCGGTCTCCTCGAGTAGCTCTCGCTCGGCATCGGCGCATTGGGCTGCCTCGGCCGAGTCGAACGCGCTCGGGTCGTTCTCGCCGAACCCGCGGGGCAGCTCAAGAAGCTCCGCGCCCGGCCCGGGGCGGAACTGGCGCACCAGGAGAATGCGCTCGGCATCTCCGGCGATCACCACGACACCGGGCCTGCCGTTCTGGGCGATCAGTGTGTGCGAGGTGAAAGTGAGGCCCGACGGCAGGGTGACCTGCTGCCGGGTGAGTTCGAGTCGGGGGGAGTCCTCCCACAGGTAGACGGTTTCGGGCTCGCTCATCGCCGGCCTGCGCTCACGGAGATTACGCCACGCAGGCTGAGCCGTGATGTCTGCCAGATCGTCAGCAGGGTTCCCCAGGGCATCGACGCGAGGGCGACCAGCGCGAGGATCCACGCGGTCTCAATCCAGTCCCAGCGCTCCGGAACGAAAGGGAGCCCCACAGTGAGAGCGATTGCCGCAAGCAGGAACCGGATGGCGCTGCTGGTGACCACTTCGCGTCGCGATGGGATCGCGAGGTGCTGGCGCACCGCATACCCGATCCCGTTGACCGCCGATTGGCTGGGGCTCTTGGCCAGCCGGGCCCGCTGCGGGCTCACGGCATAGTGCAGGCTCGCGAACACGGTGGGCGGGGCGGCCGTCATGGTGTCGATGACCGATCCGGAGAAATGGAACCTGCGCCGGGACGCGTCGCCGCGCCCTTTGTCGAGCGGATCTGCTGTCGCGCGCGGCTTGAACCGGATCCAGTCCGCGTTGGTGACCTGCGCGAGCGCGTCGAGGTAGGCGTCATTCCACCAGGTGTGCACGGCATCGAAGTCGGTCACCTGGGGTGAGAGTTGCACGGCCGCGTCGTGGGTGGTTGTGAAAGTGCTGCGCCTGGTCAGGGTCGTCCCGACCGCCAACAGGCCGGCCGCCGGCTCCGAGAGGTTCGCCGGGCGGTCGACGCCGGTGAGGAGGGCGCGCCTGATCGCGGGATCGAACGGACCCTGCACGTGATCGGTATCCAGGGGGAGGAGACCTCGCTCCGAGGCGTCGATCCATGCGTCCCAGGCCGCCCGGACGCGCGGCGGCGGCCAAGCACCGTCGCCCCCGCCGAGGAAGCCGTGCTTACGCAGCTGCCAGGTGAATGTCGGGTCGGCTTCCTTTGCCTCGAGCGCCGCTCGCAGGGATCCGCTGAGAGTCGAGAGGATCAGGGGCAGGGGGAGGCCGGTGCGCCCGAGCCGCGCCGCGAGTTCCGTCGGGCCGACCGAGAGGAAGAAGACGCCGTCGAGGAGCATGGAGTCGGTGATGAGCACGTTTTCCGACAGGAGCACGCCGGTGCGAATCATCCCGAGGATACGGGCCTCGGCGATCGTTTGAGCGGCCACACCCACGCCGGCATACGCGTGCGACTGCTCGACGCTGTCGAGCTCGCCAATGAGGGCGCGCCGCAGAGGCGCCTTCGATGCGGCAGTGGAAGCGTTCGGCATGGTTCCCCCTCGGAAATTCACCCTATCCAATCGGCGGATTTCCTTGATGGATTGAGGGCTGGCGTGTGCGCGTGGCCCATCGCCATCTTCGCCGTCTACGCGGCGTTCGCGCTTGCGGTGTGGGCGGTCTTCTTCTCCGCGGACTAGAGAGTGCCCGGTTCGTCCCGAGCGGCAGCCCCGTGCAGGAGAATTGGGTGATGCGCGATCGGATGAACGAGTTACTGGCCGGCGTCCCCCTGATTGACGGGCACAATGACCTGCCGGACGCGCTGCGCGTGAGTGCCGGGTACTCGGTGGCGGGCCTCGACGCCGTGCGGGCGGAGTTGCAGACGGATATCCCGCGGCTGCGGCAGGGCAACGTGGGCGCGCAGTTCTGGTCGGTGTGGGTGCCGTCGGATCTGCCCGAGCAGGCGGCGGTCGTCGCGACCCTCGAGCAGGTGGACGCGGTCTACCGGCTCGTCACCGCGTATCCGCAGGTCTTCGGCTTCGCTGCCACGGCGTACGAGCTGGAGCGGGTCTGGGCGTCGGGGCGGATCGCCTCGCTGATGGGCATCGAGGGCGGGCACTCGATCGCCGAATCCCTCGGGGCGCTGCGGATGTTCGCCCGTCTGGGCGTGCGCTACATGACCCTCACCCACAACGACGACACCGCCTGGGCGGCCTCGGCGACCGGCCTGCGGCAGACGACCGGGCTGAACGACACTGGCCGGGCGATCGTGGCGGAGATGAACCGGATCGGGATGATCGTGGACCTCTCGCACACGGCGGAATCCACCCAGCTCGACGTGCTGGCGGCGACGACGGCCCCGGTGATCTTCTCGCACTCCTCGGCACGGGCGGTGACCGATCACCCGCGGAACGTGACGGACCGCGTGCTGGAGAAGCTCGCCGACAACGGCGGCGTGCTGCAGGTCACGTTCGTGCCGGGGTTCGTGTCTGCTCGGCCGGACGCCACTCTGGCCGACGTGGCCGACCACGTCGAGCACGCCCGCGCAGTGGCCGGGGTCGACCACATCGGCATCGGCGGCGACTATGACGGCACGCCGGTGCAGCCGCAGGGCCTGGAAGACGTGAGCACCTACCCGGCGCTGTTCGACGAGCTGGCGACCCGGGGCTGGTCGGCCGGCGACCTGCAGAAGCTCGCGGGGCGCAACATCCTGCGCGTGATGCGTGCGGTGGAGGATGCGGCGACGGAGCCGCTCTGGCCGGGGAGCCGCTAGCCGTACATGGTGATCAGGAGAACAAACCCGATCACCGTCACGGCGGCCGCACTGAGCCCGACAAGCGCATAGCGTCGGCCGGAAGTGCGCAGGCCGGCTGTCCCGGCGATGACCGCGCCCACGACGCCGACGGGGAGGAAGGCCAGCCCCAGGATTCGTACCCAGTTCGCCGGGTCGAGGGGCGTCGCCGTCAGCACCCACAACCACACCAGCGCTGCAATCCCGCTGAGACCGAAAGCGGCGCTCATGGCTCCAGCCAGGCTGGATCGCCCGGAAGCGGAACTCTGTGAGGTGCTCATTGCTAGCTCCTTGTCCGTTTGCGGGTGACCCGCCCATGGAGATCGCCGCGTGTCCTGCGGGGCACGGCGATGCTAGCCCTCATCTGGCGCCGGAATATGACCGCCAGGGGCCGCGCCACCGGAGATTTCGAGTTGCGCGGGCGGCGCGCCGCTTCGCGGGTGGCGCATCACGCGCGTAGCGGCGCACTACCCGCGCATTGGTCCACAACCAACGCATGAGGCGACACCCAGCGCAGGTCAGACGGTGGTGGCGTCTTCGATCTCTCCGATGAGCTCCTCGATGATGTCCTCGAGGAACAGGACGCCGGTCGCGACGCGGCGACGCCGACGCCGGGTGGCACCGACTGTGTGGGAAATACCCCACATTCAAAAATGTGGGTTATAACCCACTTGACGGGATGTGGGCTATGACCCACAATGAGTCATGTGGGTTGTTGCCCACATCGGAGGGAGCCGCATGGACGTGTACACCGCCCGGGACCTCGGCGCCGCAGCGCGCCAGAAACGCGAAACCCTCGGGATGACCCAGCAGGCCCTGGCCGACGCCGCCGGCGTCACCCGAGACTGGCTGCTCGACTTCGAGGCAGGCAACCCCAGCTCGTCCCTCGGCCGGGTCTTCACCGTGCTGAACACCCTCCACCTGCACGTCGACCTTACAGACACCCCGGAGGACGAGAGCGACAGCGCCCTCGACGACGTGTTCCGGGACCTGGACCGCTGATGGCACGCGAGCTCAGCGTCTACCTCGACGGCACCCACGCCGGGACGCTGCACCAGAGCGCCCAGGGCAACACCACGTTCCAGTACGACGACGCCTACCGCCTCGAGCGTCGCGGTCCCACCCCGCTGTCCCTGTCGATGCCGCTGACCCGCCGGGAACACCCCAACAGGGTCGTCCTGCCGTTCCTCCAAGGCCTCCTCCCCGACAGCCCCACCAAGCTCGACCAGCTCGCCGCCGAGCACCACACCTCAGCCCGGAACGCCTTCGGCCTCCTCGCCCATGTGGGCCGGGACGCCGCCGGCGCCGTCCAGGTGCTCCCGCCGGGGGAGGACTCGCCCGACGCCGCCACCCGGCAGGGCGATGTCACCCCGCTGACCGACGCCGAGGTGGGCGAGGTCATCGCGGACCTCATCGAGCACCGTGACACCTGGGGGCAGCAGCGCGCCGAAATGCACTGGTCCCTTCCCGGCGCCCAGCCCAAGGTGGCCCTGTTCCGGTTCGAGGACGGCACCTGGGGCACCCCGAGGGACTCGACCCCCACCACCCACATCCTGAAACCGGCCGTCCCGCCCTACACCGACCATGACGTGAACGAGCATGTAACGATGGCCGCCGCCCAGATACTCGGCCTGGCCGTGTCCAGGCACGAGCTGATGACCACCGACCGGGGCGACCGGGTGTTTGTCTCCACCCGCTACGACCGGCGGAAGCTCAGGGGCCGGTGGGCCCGGCTGCACCAGGAGGACCTCTGCCAGGCGCTCTCCGTCGCCCCGGCCCGGAAATACCAGCAGGACGGCGGCCCCGGCGTGAACCAGGTCGCGGCCCTGTTCGACAACCTCGCCGACCCCCGCGACGCGGCCGACAGCCGCCGCCGATTCTTCGACGCCCTCGTGTTCAACGTCTCCGCCGCCTGCACCGACGCCCACGCCAAGAACTTCTCCATGCTCCTCTCCGGCCGACGCGCCACCCTCGCCCCGCTCTACGACGTCGGCACCCACGCGACGTACTCGTCCCGGGAACCGCTGCGCTCGGCGATGATGCTCGACGACGAGTACACCCTTGACGCCATCGGCCTGCCGGAGCTACTCAAAGCGGCCACCAGGCTCCGTATCCCGGCCGACCTGGCCGCCGAGCGGGTCGCCTATATCCGGTCGAACCTGGCCGCAGCGTTCGCCGACGCGGCCGGCCGGACGACCGGCAGCCCCGAGGTGGCCGGATACGCGGCCACCGTCGCCAACTCCATCCACGAGCTCGTCGTCACCCGCGGCTGGGCCTGGCCGACCACCTCGGCCGGGGCCTGAAAGCCGAACAGGTCATAAACATCGAGGCGACCGGTTTCCGGTCAGGGACCTGCAGGTCCTGAATGGCTCCCGCCCCTCAAGGAGCGAGTACCTCGATGGTGGTGATTCGGAGCCGCTCCATGGCGGCAACCCTGAGCCGGCGCGCGCCGACGGTGACCGTGTCGCCGACGACGGGCAGGCGGCCCAGGCGAGCCGTGATGAAGCCGGCCGCAGTCTCGTACGGGCCGTCCTCGAGTTCGATCCCGGTGAGCTCCGCGAAGTCCTCGATGTTCACGCTTCCATCCACGATCAGCGCCGCACCGGATTCGTCGGAGCGGCGCACGGCCGCCGCCTCGGGGGCGTCACGCTCATCCCGCATCTCGCCGACGAGCTCTTCGACGAGGTCCTCGAGCGTCACGATGCCATCGGTTCCCCCGTATTCGTCGATCACGACGGCCATGTGTATTCCGGCGCGTCGCAGCTGGGTCATGGCAGGCAGGATGCGGTTCGTGCCCGGAAGAAACACGATCGGCCGCGCGAGGTCGGCGACCGTCCTCGCGCCGCGGTTCCCCTCCGGGTCGAGAAGATCGCGCACGTGCACGAAACCGATCACGTCGTCAACGGATTGGCCGATGAGCGGGTAGCGCGTGTACGGCATCGCCCGTACCTGGCCGATCGCCTCGGGGATCGTCTGGGTGCCGATCAGGAAGGCGACATCCGCGCGATGGCGCATCACTTCTCCGACGGTTCGATCCGCTGCCGTGAGGACTTCACCGAGGATTTTTCGTTCATCGACTTCGAGCCCTGGGTGGGCGCCGAGCAGATCTCGGAGCTCCTCGACGGACATTTCCTCCTTCCTGGCGTGCGGGTCTCCGCCGAAGATCCTCACGACGCCGTTCGTTGACACGGAAAGAAACCAGATCACCGGTCGCATCAGTGCAGCGAAGACCAGAAGCGGCGGGGCAAGCGCGAGCGAGAAACCGGCCGCGCTCTGCAGCGCAAGCCGCTTGGGCACGAGTTCGCCGAGCACGAGCGACAGGTACGCGATCAGCAGCGTCATGCCGATCAGGGCCAGCACGTCCGCCGCCCCCGCGGACAGGCCGAGCGCTTTCAGCAGCGGGGCGACATCCGGGGCCAGCGTTGACGCCCCATAGGCGGCGGAGAGGAAGCCGGCCACCGTAACGCCGATTTGGACCGCCGCGAGGAACCGGTTGGGGTCACGCGCGAGCGAGGCAACCTTGGCCCCGCGACTTCCTTGCTTCCGCAGCCCGTGCAGCTGGCTCTCCCTCAGGGACACCAACGCAATCTCCGTGGCGGCGAACACCCCGCCGATCAGCACGAAAAGCAGCACGAGCCCGAGATTGACCCACGTGTACACATCCACGAGCTCATTCTATGAATCCTGCCTCCTGCCCGGCGCTCTTCGACGAGCCGGCGACGCGGGGCTGGTCGGCCCGCGACGTGCAGAGGCTCGCGGGGCGCGACATCCTGCGCGGGTAACCGCTGATCGGGACTGCCGATATCCCCCAATAGGGGGCTGAGGCGCGGTGCCGCCGGCCCTCTATGCTGGCCGCACCCGAACATCAAGGAGCCCTCGTGACCGACACGGCAGGAACCATCTCCACGCAAGCAGGCTGGTACCCGGACCCGTCAGGGGCCCCCCGACAGCGCTGGTGGGACGGCGCGAGGTGGACCGAACACCTGATCGACCCCGCGGCGGCGAACAACCCGGCCGCCCGCGTGTCGCTGCGGGAGTCCGCGATGCCCGTCTACAGCGCATCCATCTGGATGATCGTGGGGCTTCCCCTTCTCTCCCTGTTCGCGCTCGTGGCGTTCGACCTGACCGGGTTCCTGATCGGATTCACGTCGGGGTTGTCCACCATGGTCGACCTCTCGGTCACATCGTGGCTGGCCCTTCTCAACCCGGACTTCTACTTCCTGTATGCCCTCGCCCTCGCCGCGCGGATCGCCTCGCTCATCTTCGCGTACGTCGACTGGCGGGGGCTGCGGTTCGACGGCATCGATCGTCCGTTCCACTGGGCCTGGTCCTTCCTGTCGGTGGAGCTGTACGTGCTCGGCCGCTCGATCGTCGTGCGCCGGCGCGTCGGCCGCGGTCTGCTGCCGATCGGCGTCATGGTGCTGCTCTGGGTGGTGAGCTACGGCGTGGTCACGCTCAAGATCGAGGACTCGATGCCGGCCGTGACGATGTGGCTCGGGAGCCTCTGACCTCGGTGTAGCTGACCTCTGTGTAGCCGGCCGCTGTGTAGCCGAGCCGTTGTGCTGGCCCCTGTGCGGGTTTTCCGCACGGCGGCGGCGTGCCCGTGTGACCATAACGGGGGGTAGGCGCGCAGCGCTTCCTTATACCTGAGCACTTGTCATGTTCTGCTGTTGCGGAGTTGACTGAGCGGCATCGAACCACCCGCCACGCGTCCCTTCCCGAAAGGGGACTGCTGATGAGTACTTCGTCCCGCCCGCTTCGCCTGCCCGGCCGCCACCCGGTGCGCCGCCGCGCACTCGCGGCCATTGCGATGCTCGCCGTGCCGCTGGCCCTGGCGGCGGGCAACGTCGCCTTCGGGGCCAACCACGTCACGGCCGGGGCTGTGGCGGTGGCGGAAGCCCAATACCTGGGCGAGGTGGATGGCCCGGCGCCGCGCGCGACGCTGGCGGACGGCATCCGGGCCGAGGGGATCACCAGCCGATTCTCGGCAGGTCAGGCGCCGGCCGTGGCGGGGCAGCCTGCCGGCACGCCCCGGTTCACCACGTACGTCTGGACGGCGGGCTGGCAGGCCCAGATCGATGCCTGCAACGGCGCGGTCGACCTCACCGGGCGCTACGGCGTGCGCGTGATCGGCGAGCACTGGGGCTGCGGCGGGTCCCGCTTCCCGAGCTCGGGCCTGATCACGCTGTCGGGCGTGCTGTCCGGCACCTACCGGGTGGGCGGGGTCGCCGCGGTGCTCAACGCGAACACGCAGGGCACCGGCAACATCCCGCGGGGGTACGACCTGCTCTACCAGACCTGCATCAACGGGTCGAACAAGACGATGTCGTTCACGGTGCTCACGCGGGTGGGTTAGGGGTTGTCCCGAGCGTCACCGGCCGCAACGACGCGCCCTTGCTCGGAGCCGGCTGTCATTCGCTAATGGCCACGCGTCCGTGCTCTTGCAATATCGGTCTTGCGCTCCCTGCAAGCCCGGCCTAGAGTACCGTTTATGAAACGGCGGGAATTGCTGAAGGCAATCGCTGCCGCAGCCAGGGATGCAGATCTGAGCTGGACGCTCGCCAGACAGGGTGCCAATCACGAGGTGTACAGCCTGGACGGACTCATCATTCCCATACCGCGCCACACCGAGATAAACGAGCTAACCGCTGAAAGCATTTTCAAGGAGTGCGAACCAAAGCTTGGAAGGAGATGGTGGAAGTGACCACGTATCACGCCATGGCTTCACCCGTCGGGCGATTCTGGCATGTCGAAGTGCGCGAGATCTCTCGCGCCACGCAAGCAAGACACGCATCTGAAATCCCCACGATGGCTCGGGACCTGGTTGAAATCATGACCGGTGAGGCGAACGTCGATCTTGAAGTCGAGTATGTTCTGCCTTTAGAAATTGAGGCTCATCGACGAAGGGCAGCGGACCTGCGGCGTGACGAATTGCGACTGCGCCAGGACGCGGCGAGGGAATTGCGCGCAGCCGCGGCAGCGCTGAGGCATCAGGGCCTAACCCTGGCAGACGTTGGAACGGTTCTCGGGGTCTCACATCAGCGCGCAAGCCAGCTGCTCGCCGCTCACTCCCGGGAAGACGTGGAGCGCGCTCGCTAGGGTTTCTTCGCGCCAGGCAGGGGCGGGGAGACCTCAATCGGTGCATCCCGCGGCGCCGGCGCATCCGTGCGGGCCGGGCGCAGCGAACTCAGCGCGACGCCCGCGAAGACGATCAGTCCGCCGAGCAGCTGGGGCACGGTGAGCACCGCGCCCAGGGCGACGGCGATGACCACGGTGAAGACGGTGATCAGGTTGAGGTAGAGGCCGGCGCGGCCCGCCGGCATGCCGTGCGCCCCGATGTTCCACAGCAGGTAGGAGCCGATCGACGGGAAGACCACGATGTACACGAGCGCCCAGGCGATGGGCGCCTCGGCCGGCCAGGACACCCCGCCGGCCACCGCTACCGGCGCCATCAGCACCGCCACCATCCCGGCCTGAACGGCCGTCGCGGTGATCGGCGGCACCTTCAGGCCGCGGCCGAAGATCGTGTACAGGCTCCAGACCACGATCGCGCCGAGCATGAGCAGGTCGCCCAGGTTGAACCTCAGCGACAGGACGGATGCCAGCGCCCCGTCGGTGATCACCAGCAGCACCCCGAACAGGCTGACCAGCAGCCCGAGGATGCCGCGCCAGCCCATCCGCTCGTGCAGCAGCAGGGCGGCGAGCACGACCATCACCGCGGGGTTGGCCGCGTTGACCAGCGACGCCGACTGCGGCGTCGTGAACTGCAGCGCCCCGTAGAGCAGGAGGGTGTACCCGGTGAGCCCGAGCGCCGCGAGCAGCAGCAGCCGCGGCCAGTGCCGCAGCACGGCCCGCCAGTCGGGCTTCTCGATCAGCTGGGCGAGCACGAGGAGCGGCACGGAGGCGAGCGTCCAGCGCCACCAGTTGAGGTCGAGGGGCGAGATGGACTGCACGGCGACGGCGCCGACGACGTAATTGCCGGCCCAGAAGAGGGCGGCGAACACGAGGGCGAGGGAGTACTTCACTGGCCTCACGATACAAGGCCGGCGCATCCGTGCCTGGCCGCGGCCGTCGCCCGGCGCCGCGGGGCGGGGGTTTCCCGGTTGGACAGTCGCACCTTGGCCGGTCGACCGAGCGTGTTTGCCGGTTCCGGTCGACTTTGCCTGGTGCGCCGGGCAAACTCGACCGGAACCGGCAACCTCGGCGGCGGAGTCGGCGGCGCTCGCCCGTCTGGCCGGTCGTGTGCTCGAGTTCGCCTTATGCGCTGCTCTCACGCACGCAGAGCGTCGGCTCCAGCCGGATCGACTCAGCCTGCTCGCCATTGAGAACACGAAGAAGCAACTGCACCGCGGAGCGTCCGATCTCGAGCATGGGGGAGTGTACCGAAGACAAAGAGATCGGAAGTTGAGCCGCGAGAGAGGTGTCGTTGTATCCGACAAGGGCCATGTCCTGGCCAACCTGCAAACCCTGGGAGCGCACAGCGCCCATAGCGCCGATGGCAGCGAAGTCATTGACTGCGAACAACGCGGTGGGTCGACGCGCATCATTCTTAAGTATCTTCTCCGCCGCGATCCTGCCTCCGACTGTATCGAAGCCAGACCACACGACCGCGCTGTCCGGGATATCGCCGCCTAGCTCCCGCCAGCGGCGGACAAAACCCGCCACCCGGTCGACGGCGGTGCTTGCGTAGGGTTCCCCCGCGATCACGGAGACAGTGCGGTGCCCCGAACTCCACAGGTGGTCAGCGACGAGCTCGCCTCCCCGAACATCGTCGCAGGTGGCCGATGGATAACCGGGAACCCGCCGATTCATGAGAACAAACGGAACCCCCCGGTCGGACAGCTCCGCCAGGAGACTGCCGTCGAGATGGGCGTCCCCGAAGATCATGCCATCCACCCGCCGGGCCAACATGATCTCCGTCTTACGGCGCTGCAGTTCCTGGTCATCTCGGGAATTCATGACAAAAGTGGAGTAGTTGGCCTCGGCGGCCGCTTCTTCGATCCCCTCGTACATTATCGCCAGCACCAGGTCGGAGAGCCTGGGGACGATCACTCCCAGAAGGTGTGTGCGTCGGGTTCGCAGGCTCGTCGCTTGCGGGTCCGGCGAATAGCCCATCTCGCGGGCCAGTGCTCGCACGCGCTCGGCCGTCCCCGGAGAGGCTGCGCTCCGCGCGACGTCCGTGCCCGAGTGCAATATGCGGGACACCGTCGAGGAGTGCAGGCCGAGCTCGCTGGCCAGATCCTTCAACGTGACGGCGCGTTCGGGCGGTCTGTTGTCGTTCATCTGGACCCCTTCATCTCGCGCGTGCTCGCATGCGATCGACACCAATGTTCAGCAGCTGCTTGACGTGCCCCTTCAACAGATTCTATAGTTTCCTCTACCGCAACCCAATCGATTGGGTGACATCGGCCACAAGGCCTGCGGAACCCGTTCTTGCAGACACCCGTGTCGTCCACCCGCAGTTCTCCAGATATCCGCGGACTGGCCTGGCGCGATTACCCAATCGATTGCGTTGCCTCACATCGGAGTGAACATGAAAGACCCAGGAGGCGCCCACGTGGTGCTACTGGCAACGGGCGGCACGATATCTTCTCGAGTGCAGCCGGCGTTCGGTGGCGCGACAGTCGCGATTGATCGCGGCGAGCAGATTCTGGGGAGCCTGCGCTCGCAGCCTCCCTATCCGGTGCGGGTCGTCGATCTCTTCCATGAGGGTTCCTACCTTCTGACCTTCGGTGACATGGCCGACATTTGCGCGAAGATCGCAGACGCTCTCTCCGATCCCCTGGTCATGGGTGTCGTCGTCACCCACGGCACCGACACCATGGAGGAAACCGCATTCCTCGCGGACCTCACCCATGATGATCCGCGCCCGGTCGTATTCACGGGGGCGCAAAGGCCCGCCGATTCGGCCGAACCGGACGGGCCAGGCAACCTTTCCAGAGCGATCGCCCTCGCCGGCTCGGCCGCAGCGCGCGAACGCGGGGTGCTCCTCTGCTTTGCCGGCGAGATCTTCCCAGCCAGAGGTGTCCGGAAGGCTCAGACCTTTGATCTCCACGCGTTCACGAATCCTGACTTCGGGCAGGCCGGATTCATTTCGGCGGCGGGCGACATACAGATGGACGACGTGCTGCCCAGGCTGGACCCGTTGCCTTTGCCGTCCGCCGGCGACGGAGACGACCCGCGCGTTGATCTCGTGGCGGCCTATCCTGGCGCGGATTCCCTGCTGTTGCTGGCGTCCTGCGGCGCTGGCGCGTCGGGCGTGGTGTTGCAGGCGACGGGCAGTGGTAACGCCAACCGGGTGATGTGCCAGGCCATTGCAGATGCCACTGCCGCCGGCGTTGTGATCGTGACGAGCACCCGCGTGCAGGCCGGCCCCGTTCTGCCGGTGTACGGCCACGGTGGGGGCAAGGATCTAGCCACCGCCGGCGCCATCCCGTCAGGGCTGCTCAAGCCATCCCAAGCCCTGGTTCTGCTCGGCCTCCTGCTCCGGCTGGGGATGGATCGCGAACAGATCGCCCAAACGTTCGCCCGGCACGGAGCGCATCCCCAGCCCGGTTCGAAATCCCCACGTACCCAGTCAATACACCAATACTGAAAGGCTGATTCATGAAAAAGGACATACAGGTCGCCTTCGGCGTCGACGTCGATGCCGTCGCCGGAATGCTCGGCTCTTACGGCGGAGAAGACTCGCCCTGTGACATCTCACGCGGACTCTTCAGCGGCGAGGTGGGCGGGCCCAGGCTCCTTCGTCTCTTCGAGAAGTATGAGTTGCCCTCAACCTGGTTTGTCCCCGGGCATTCCATCGAGACCTTCCCTGACCTCACGCGGATGATCGTCGATGCGGGCCATGAGATCGGGGTCCACGGCTACTCCCACGAAAACCCCATCGCCATGTCCCGGGAGCAGGAGACTGCCATCCTGGACCGATCCATCGAGCTGATTGAAAAGGTATCGGGGCGTCGCCCGACCGGCTACGTCGCCCCCTGGTGGGAGTTCTCGCCTGTCACGAACGAGATTTTGCTCGAGCGCGGCATCAAGTACGACCACTCACTCATGCACCGTGATTTCGAGCCGTACTACGTCCGTGTCGGAGACAGCTGGAAGAAGATCGATTACAGCAAGGCGGCGGAAACCTGGATGGAACCGCTGGTTCGCGGCCGCGAAACCGACCTCGTGGAGATTCCAGCCAACTGGTACCTGGATGACCTTCCGCCCATGATGTTCATCAAGGCCGCCCCGAACTCGCACGGCTTCGTCAATCCCCGCGACATTGAACAGATGTGGCGTGACCAGTTCGACTGGGTCTACCGCGAAATGGACCAGGCGGTGTTCACCATGACCATCCACCCGGATGTCTCCGGCCGCCCGCAGGTGCTCCTCATGCTCGAGCGACTCATCGAGCACATCAACTCGCACGACGGCGTGAACTGGCTCACCTTCGACCAGATCGCCGACTCCTTTATCAGCCGCGCACCACGAAAGGGAATCAACTCATGAGCACACAGTCCTCGGCCGTCGATCTGACGGCACCGAAGCTGAACGAGAAGCGCAGGTTCCCCGCCTTCTCGAAGAGGGACACCAACATTGCCACCACCCTGGCTTTGCTGGCTTGGACAATCGCCGTCTTCGACTACGGGCTCTTCGGCACGCTGCTGCCGGCCATGCAGGAATCCTTCGGCTGGACAGCGACGGAATCCTATGCCATCAACACGTGGATCGCTGTTGGCACGGCAATCGTAGCCTTCGGAATCGGACCGGTGATCGACCGTCTGGGCCGCCGGAAGGGCATGATGGTCACGGTCGGGGGCACGGCGATCGTCTCGGGACTGACCGCAATCATTCCCACAGGGATCGCGTTCCTCAGCAGCGGACTCGTCGTACTGATCCGCTCCTTCGGAGGACTGGGATTCTCGGAACAGGCCGTCAACGCGACCTACATGAACGAGGTCTACCAGGTCACAGAGGACGCGAAGAAGCGCAAGCGCCCCGGCTTCTACTACTCCTTCATCCAGGGAGGCTGGCCGCTGGGCTTCCTGCTGGCCAGCGCCCTGGCCCTTGCGTTCCTGCCCACGCTGGGCTGGCGAGCACTGTACCTGATGGCAACAGTCCCCGCAGTGATCATCGTTTGGGTCATTGCAAAGAAGCTCAAGGAGACGCCACAGTTTGAACTCCACCACGAACTCACCCGGCTGGAGAAGCACGGGCGCTCAGACGATGCACACGCACTGGCTCGTTCCTACGGCGTTGAGCACTCGTCGGTGGCTCCGCTGAAGCGCATCTGGGAACCTCACCTGCGCCGGAACACGATTGTCTTCTCTCTCGCCTGGATATTCAACTTCTTCGGGATCATGATCTTCAGCATTCTTGGCAGTTCCGTCCTCAAGAACGCCAAGGGTGTGGAGCTGTCCGATGCCTTCTGGATGTTGATCGTCATCAACCTCCTGGCCTACTTCGGATACATCTTCCACGGCTGGCTCGGCGACAAGATCGGGCGCAAGAGGACCATCATCGGAGGCTGGATTTTGTCCGGAATTTCCTTCGCCATCATGCTTAGCCCCCTGGCAGTCAGCCCGGCAATGATCATCCTCACCTACGGCGCCGGTCTGTTCTTCCTCGTCGGCCCCTACGCTGCCATCCAGTACTTCATGGCGGAGTGCTACCCGGTCAGTTGCCGCGCAACCGGAACAACGTTCATCGGCGCCATGAGCCAGCCCGGCATCATCATCGGCGGGGCACTGTTCACCGCCGTCGCCGCCGGAGCAGACACCGGCACCGCGGCCCTCTGGGTGGGCGCGTTGGGAACCCTCTTCTCGGGCTTGCTGATGATCGCGGCCAAGCCACCGGTCGAAGCGCTCCTGGAAAGCCCGCCCGAGGCACTTCCTCAGGTCGCGAATGCCTGAAGCCAAAGTAGCGATCATCACGGGGGCGGCCAGCGGCATCGGCCGCTCCCTAGCGATCCACTATGCGCGGCAGGGCGTAACCACTATCATCGGTACTTTCCCTGCAGATCCCCACGACCCGGAGGAGACCCTGCGCCTCGTCATCGAAGCAGGTGGCCGGGCCGTAATCCACGAGGTGGATGTTCGCAGGACGGAATCGGTGGAAGCGTTCGCCCAAAGGGCGGTGGCGGAATTCGGGCGACTCGATTATGTAGTCGCGAACGCCGGCATCCTCCGCAACTCCGCCCTCGAGGAGCTCTCCGACGATCGATGGAATGAGATGCTCGACGTCGACCTCACGGGAGTGCTGCGGACCCTACGCGCCGGGGCCGGAAGAATGCCGGACGGCGGGGCGATGGTCGCCGTCTCTTCGATTGCCGGCGCAGTCTACGGGTGGGAGGGACATGCCCATTACGCCGCAGCGAAAGCAGGGGTACTCGGACTCGTTCGCAGTTTGGCCGTGGAACTCGGCCCGCGCCAGATCCGCGTCAACGCCATCGTTCCCGGACTCATCAAGACGCCCCAATCGCTTGACCCGGTCAACTCGCTCGGCCCCGACGGCCTCCAGCAAGCAGGGAACGACATCCCCTGGGGTCGCGTCGGGGAACCGGAGGAGGTTGCCAGCGTCATCGCATTCCTCACCTCGAACGATGCCCGATACGTGACCGGGCAGTCGCTCACCGTCGACGGCGGACTGACCGTCAAAATGCGTGCCTGAGAACAGGAGGACCTGATGAGCATGCAAAGCGAACCTCACGCCGGGCACGGGCGGGCCGTGGTCGTCACCGGCGGCAGCAGCGGAATCGGCCTGGCAATCGTTGAAGCCTTCAGGGCGAACGGTGACCGGGTGGCCGTCCTGGACCGGGTCGGCGGAGGCGACGTCATCCGGGTAGACGTCTCGGACGAAGACAGCGTACGCCGCGCCTTCGACCTCGCCAGGGAGCGCCTCGGACCAATCCAGATCCTCGTCAACAGCGCCGGGTTGCTTACGGAGTCACCGTTGGAGGAAATGACCCTCGCAATGTGGAGCGAAACGATAGCGGTCGACCTGACCGGTGTCTTCCTCTGCTGCCGGGAGGTGGTGGGGGAGATGCGCAGCCAGAAGTGGGGCCGCATCATCAACATTGCCTCCCAGCTGGCGATAAAAGGGGGGAAGGGGCTCAGCCACTACAGCGCGGCGAAAGCCGGCGTGGTGGGACTGACCAAGGCACTCGCCCTGGAGCTTGCCCCTGACAATGTGCTGGTCAACAGCATCGCACCCGGCCCGATCGAGACCCCGCTGGTCGAAGGCATCTCGGAGAGCTGGAAGGCTGCTAAACGCGCCGAACTGCCCCTGGGGCGATTCGGTGTTCCGGCGGAAGTGGCCCCCACCGCACTGCTGCTTGCCAGCGAACCCGGCGGGAATCTGTACGTGGGCCAGACGCTCGGACCCAACTCCGGCGACGTGATGCCATAAGAAGGGGAACATCATATGTGCGGTGCGTGCGGCAGGAGGACTGTCCAGGACCCAATCCTCGGCAACGTGCGAACGATGCGCCAGCAGATCATCGTGGCCCAGGTCATCAATGCCGTGTGCCGACATGTTCCCGGTGTCCCCCGGGTCACCGCCCTAGTTGACAACTGGCTCATGGCCGGCCCCACTGGTGCGACGAAGCTCTGCGACACGGTCGAGGAACTGTGGACGGCCATCATCGACGGCAGCGTGGACCCAAACGTCCCCGCCCTCTCTGAGGCGCTGAAAGCCTATTCAGCAGACCCCCTCAACACTGGACTGGCGGCACAGGTCACCGAACTGGGGCTGACGCTGGCCGAGGGACACGCGCATCGTCACCGCGCTGGGCATCCGCCCCCGCCATGACCAACGGGGAGGGCGGCCGCATGGTGGCCATCCCTCCCCGTTGCGGTTGCAGGGGCTCGGGTTACTCGTTCACGCGCCGGTTGATCACTTGCCCGGTACCGACCGCTTCGCCGCCTCACCATCGGGGGTGTAGGCGTAGAGGTTGCCGTCGAAGGCGCCGACGACGACGGTGTTGCCGCTGACCGCCGGGCCCGCGGACACCCAGGTGCCGATCTCGTGCTCCCACAATGACCGGCCCGTGTTCGAATCGAGGGCGTAGAAGCTGCCGTTGTTCGAGCCGACGAACAGCGTGTCACCACTGAGGGCAGGCGAGCTGTGGATGCCGGCGCGGTACTGTGCGCCGGGCAGAAGGCGATCCCAGAGCACCGAACCGGTGGCGGCATCCAGGGCGGTGACTGCGCCGCTCGGGAAGCCCATGTAAATCACGTCGCCGGCAATGGTCGGGGCGGCCGGGGTGGCGCCGCCGTTCACCAGCAACGGATGCGGGCTCTTGTAGGTCCACAGCGTCGCGCCGGTGACACCGTCGCGGGCGATGATGCCGTTGTTGGAGCCGATGTAGACGCGCCCGTTTGCGGCGGACGGCACACCGTCCTGCCAGCCGCCGAGCTGGGCGCCCCCGGTCCAGAGCTTCGCGCCGGTGGTCAGGTCGTAGGCGATCACGCGGTCTGCGGTCTGGTTGCCCACGTAGACGCGGCCGTCGGCCACGGCGGGAGTGCCGTCACTCATGGTGGCGCCGCTCATTGCGGATGCCCAGATCCGCTCGCCGGTCTTCACGTCCAGGGCGATGAGCAGGCCCAGGTTGGCCTCGCCGTGCCGCGACTGATACGGGTACAGAACCTTGCCCTCGGCCACGGTGACGCCGTAGTAGCCGTAGGTGCGCTGGTTGTAGCCCTCCGGTGCCGGCTCGGGGTCGTGCTGCCACTTCAGCTTTCCGGTGGCGGCGTCCACGGCGAACAGGGTGCCCCGCAACGTCGGAACGAACACGAGGCCGTCCGACACGGCGATGCTGCCGTGCACCGAGGACGGAACCGGGTAGCTCCACAGCTTCTTGCCGGTGGCCTGGTCGACGGCGTGCACGGCACTGTTGCTGTCGCCGTTCTCATCCCGCGTACCGGCGTAGACAATGCCCCCGACAATCACCGGAGATCCGGTGAGGAACGTCCCCTCGGTGCGGTAGGACCACGCCAGGCGTTGCCCGGCCTCGATCTTGTCGGTCGCGACGCCGGTGTGGCCCTGGTCACCGTGGTGCTGGGACCAGTTCGCGCCCGCCTTGGGCAGAATCGCGCTTTCCTTCGTCAGGGTGAATTTCGACGACGTGCTCCAGGATGCCCCGGCAGCGTCGACCGCGCGCACCTCGACGGTGTGTGCGCCGGCGCGAACGTCATCCGGCAGGGCCGAATGCCAGGTGAATTCGCCGCTTGACTTGAGCGGACGCCAATTGCCCTCGTCGACCTTGAATTGCACCTTGGTCGGCGCGTCCGAGGTGTCGTAGGCATTCACCTGGATTCCGGGGAAGCCGTCCAGCGGAACGGACGAACCTGCGGCCGGGCTGGTGATGGTGAGGTCCTGCTGGGCCCCGTACATCCGGAAGGGATTCTTGAAGGTCTCATCCGTCATTTCCACGTATCGAAAACCGCGCGGGGAATTGTCAATCGTGTACGAACTGGAGCTGGTCTGAACGTGCTTGGCCGAGCCGGCGAATGCACTGTTCGGCTCGACGTCGTTGGAGTGTTCGTGGCCGACCAGGATGAGTTCGGCGCCGTACTGCTCGAGGATCGCGCCGTACTGGTCATACATTGAGTTCGACCCGAAGGGCACGTTCATCGGCTGATGGGTCAGCACAACCAGGCGCTTGTCCCCGACGTTCTGGGCAAGATCCTGCTTGGCCCACTCCAGCTGTTCCTCGAAGGGTGCCGCGCCGTTGTTTTCCAGAACGAGGAAATGCCGGTCCCCGTAGTCGAAGGAATACCACTCCGGCCCGACATTGGTGCGGTAGTTGTTGATGCGCGCGGCGTAGCCGACGCCGGCTGCATATTCATGGTTGCCGACCGCAGGCCAGACCGGAACGGGGGAGAGGGCCGTGGCCGCCTTGTAGAAGTCGAACTCGGCCTTGGTGGCGTTGTTGGTCAAATCCCCGCTGACCTGGATGAAGGCCAGATCCTCCTTGGTGGAGTTGATCTCCTTCACCTGATCGGTGAGCTGGGCGTTCACATGGGGGTCTGCGACGTTTCCGAAGGTGAAATTGCTGCCCGCGGATTTGGGATCCTTGGTCAGCCCGAAGTCGACGCTCTTTGCTTCGCCCGTGGCGAGTTCACCCAGATCGCGGTAAAAACGCGGGGTCTTGAACTTGTCCGTGCCGACCGAATACCCGGCGGGCTGGGTGATGAAGACGAGGTCGGTCGTGCGCCGCTGGATGGGGGTGTCCAGACTGTAGCGACCATCGGCATCCGTCACGACGATCGTGGCGCCATCCGACACGGTGACCCCGGGGAGCACCTTTTCCCGGGCGTCGAACACGTCGTTTCCGTTGCCGTCTTCGAAGACGGTTCCCGAAATCACGGCGCTGGGTGGGTCGATCGTCTGCGAGACGGCCGAGCTCAGCGGCGCGGCGACCACGAGCCCGCCCAGGATCGCGGTGACCGCGTAAAGCCAACGGCGGAGCCGTTTGGGTGCCAGGTGTTTCATGCGAGGAAGAACCTTTCTAGGAACCAGATGAGTCCGAAGACTGCGACCACGATGGTCGCCCCCCGCACGACCGGCGCCGAGAAACGGCTCCGACGCACGAGGAGGAGTAGGGGGAAGATCACGAGCAGCAGCAGAACCTGGGCCGCTTCGATTCCAATGTTGAAACTGAGCAGCGAGGCCACCAGGTTCCAGCTGACGTCGTCGGTGATTTTCAGGGAACCGGCAAATCCCAGCCCGTGCAGCAGGCCGAACAGAAACACCACCAGGTGTCTGCGGCGCGGGGCGCCCAACAGATTCTCGATGGCCACGAATGTGATCGACAGCGCAATCAGGGGCTCCACGATGGATGCCCCCACCTGCACCCAGCCGAGGAGCGCGGTGATCAGGCTCACGCTGTGGGCCAGGGTGAACATCGACACGACGCCCACGAGGTTGCGCAGGCTCGTCGCGCCGAGCATCACCGCGACGACGAAGAGCACGTGGTCCAGGCCGAACAAGAGGTGCTCGACGCCCATCAGCGCGAATCTGGAACTCGAGACGATGACTGAGTTCTCACCCATGAGAAGTTCATTGTGGCCGCCGTCCATCACGGTGCGGCCGCTGTCCGCACCGATCTGGTACTCGACGATGTTTGTGTGCTCGTCGGAGATCGCGTCCACGTCGGAGAAGACGTCGTACGTCAATTGGTACTGACCCGACTCGCCCGGGCAGGTGTAGGTCAGGTCCATCTGCACGTACGGATTCTCGTCACGGGTCGTCGTGGAGACTCCATCGAGGTGAGGCTCGCACGCTGCGCCATCCAGATAAATGACGACCCGTTCGGACAGGTATGCCGAAAGGTTAGCCTTTCCGGCCTCGAGCGCCGCCAGGCGAGAGGCGTCGTCGACTGCGCCCCGGGCATCCGGCCCCAGGTCGACCGCTTTGGCCAGGATCTCGTATTCGAGGCTCAGCTCGTAGGAGATTTCACGGCCGTCGCCATGAATTGTCGAGTAGCCGGCAGTGTCACGCACGTGAGCGGACGCCGGCAACGTTCCCGCGAGCAGGAACAGGAAAACCAGCCCCAGGAGAATGGAAGATCGGGACGCAAGTAGGGCGCGATTCATGGCGGGAGCGGGCGGGTGGAGGGCGATGTCGCTAGCTGCGGCTCCCAAGGAACTCCTCCAGCGCGGCCAGGTCATCGGTATTTATGTGGTCTACGCCGGCCTCGTGCAGCTCGGTCCAGATGGCTTCGCGGGCTTCCCCCGGCACATCGAGGGTCGCCCAGAAGCGCACGCGGTAGCCCTGGGCGTGCGCCACCCGCACGTATTCGCGCAACCTGGCCTTCTCGCTCTCCGGCATCACCCCGACACCCCGCCAGGCGAAAAGCTTGTTCCAGTTGTCACTGACCAGCGGCATGAGATCGGCCGGTATGCCGGACGCCAGATCGCCGGAGCGTCCGTCGTAGAAGGCAAACCGCGAGTCACGGTTCCGCATGGTTTCCAGGGGCCGGTTGCCGCTGACCACGGCGATAACCGGTCCGGTTTTAGTCTTGCCGTTGGAGTACCGGGTCATGATGGACGGGTGCTCTGCCAGCTCTTCCTCGATCGCAGCGTAGGTGCTCTCGCCGTCGCTCTTGATGTCGATCAGCAGTTGGAAGGTGCCATCCCAGCCGGGGTAGACGCTGTGATCCTGCCCGCGGATGAGACTGTCAAGCGGATCTAGGTAGAGGCTTTCGAGAGTGACCCCCGGCTGGACATTCGCGAGGTCGTGAGCGACGAGAAGCTCGCCATTGACGAGCCAGACATCGGCTTCGACACTGGTGAATCCGTGTTCGAGGGCGTCGAATAGCGGCCGGTCATGCTCATAGTCATTGTGAGCGTGGGCGGCACCCTGCGGTTCGCCGAGGACGACGTTGGCCTGTGATGGTGCGGCCGCCTGTGCCGAGGCGGCGGGCTGCGAGGGTGCGGCCGCACCGGTGACGGCGGCGAGGGCAACGAGCGCCGAAGCGGCAGTCCCGCCGAGAACGCCCCGTCGGGAAGTAGTTGACCGCATGACATGCTCCTTGCGTGTTCGAGTTGGTTCGGTTCAGTCCGAATGCGCAACGGCCTTAGGTCTATCGGCGCCGGCTGAACTGGTGGCGCTGGTCTGGCAAACGCAGCATGAACGGACCCGTTGATGCTTGAAAGTGATCCAAACTAGTATTCTGGGGTCATAAGTAATCAAGATCGAAGGCGGATGTCCGATGGCCGAAGTCATTGTTGTTGAGAACGCGGATGCCGCCGGTGAGCTCATCGCCGCCTCGATCCGCGCGCTGATCGAGGCCCGGCCCGACGCGGTCCTCGGCCTGGCCACCGGGTCGACGCCGCTGCCGATCTACCGCTCGCTGGCCCGCTCGTTCGCCGATCGCCCGCTCGACGTTTCACAGGTGCGCGGCTTCTCCCTGGACGAATACGTCGGCCTGCCGGCGGGGCATCCGGAAAGCTACCGCTCGGTCATCACCCGCGACGTCGTCACCCCGCTCGGGCTCACGCCGGGCAACATCCACGTGCCCAGCGGCGACCCGGCCGGTCTGCCCGCCGCCGGCGCCGACTACGAGCGGGCCATCGTGCGGGCCGGGGGAGTGGACCTGCAGATCCTCGGGATCGGCCGCACCGGGCACCTGGGCTTCAACGAGCCCGGCTCGTCGTTCGAATCGCTCACCCGGGTGAAGACCCTGACCCCGCAGACCCGGGCCGACAACGCCCGCTTCTTCGCCTCTGCCGACGACGTGCCGGTGCACTGCATCACCCAGGGGCTCGGCACGATCCGGCGTGCCCGCCACCTCGTGCTGCTGGCCGTCGGCGAGGGCAAGGCCGCGGCGATCGCCGCGGCGGTCGAGGGGCCGGTCACGGCCAGCCAGCCCGGCTCGGCCATCCAGCTGCACCCGCACGTCACGGTCGTCGTCGACGAGGCGGCGGCGAGCATGCTCGCGAACCTCGACTACTACCGCTACGCCTGGGCGAACAAGCCGGCCTGGCAGGGCATCTAGCCCCGCCTCCTCCGGCCGCCGCGACCCGGCATCCGTTTCGCCCTCTTTCACCCCACCCGTCCTCCGCCGAACTGTGAGTTTGGCACCTTCGTTGGGCGTGGGAAGGTGCCAAAGTCACAGTTCGGCGAGCGGGTCTGGGGCGCGAGTCGGGGCGCCTGGGAGATCGGTCAGGCCGGGCCGGGTCAGGCCGGGTCAGGTCACGAAGAGGACTACGGCGGCGACGACGGCGACGGCCACGAGGATGGTGCGGAGCACGGGCGCGGACAGGCGGCGGCCGATGTGCGAGCCCAGCCAGCCGCCCGTGGCGGCGCCGATGCCGATCAGGATCGCGATCTGCCAGTCGACGGTGCCGCTGGTGATGAAGATGATCGCCGAGACGAGGTTCGCGACCCCGGCCAGCACGTTCTTGGCGCCGTTGGCGCGGTGCATGTCGGTGGACCAGAGGATGCCGAGCAGCGCGAGCAGCACCACGCCCTGCGCCGCGCCGAAGTAGCCGCCGTACACGCCCGTGGCGAGCACCCCGAGCACGAGCCCGAGGGTGAGCGGCCGGGTATCCGTTTTGGTCAGTACCGAGGATTCGGTCGGCACCGAGCCGGCGGGAGCGGCCGGTGCCTTGCGCCGCACCCACCGGGCCACGCGCGGCTGGATGGCCGAGAGCACCGCGGCCAGAAGCAGCAGGAACGGCACGACGGCGGAGAAGACGTCCCCGGGGAGCACGAGCAGCAGCAGCCCGCCGCTGATGCCGCCGATGGCGGAGAACAGCGCCATCCAGGCGACCGGGCGCCACTGGGAGGCCAGCTCGCGACGGTAACCGTAGGCGCCGGCGACCGACCCGGGGATCAGGCCGACGGTGTTCGACACGTTCGCGGTGATCGGCGGAACACCCAGCGCCAGCAGCACCGGGAAGGTGATCAGCGTGCCGGCGCCGGCCACCACGTTGATGATGCCCGCGGCGACCCCGGCGACCAGGATGATCGCGCTTTCGAGCAGGGTCATGCGTGAGGCGCCGGTGTCGGGGCAGGGTCCGTGGCAGCGGCCGGCGACGCGGCAGTCGCGCCGAGGGTCCCGTCGACCAGTTTCACGATCGCGGAGCAGTCCCGGGCTCCCTCGCCCGCGTCGATCAGCCGCTGCATCAGCTGCTGCACGTGCTCGCCGATCTCCAGCGGGGTGTTGGTGGCGTTCGCCGCGGCGACGGCCAGGTTGATGTCCTTGTTGGCCAGCTCGGCCGTGAACGTGGGCGCGAAGTCGCGGTTGGCCGCCGATGACGGCACCACCCCGGCGACGGGATACCAGGTGCGCAGCGCCCAGCTGTCCCCGGACGACACCGACGCGATGTCCCAGAACACCTGCTTGTCGAGCCCAAGGCGATCGGCGAGCACGGCGCCCTCTGCGGCCCCGGCGAGGTTGATGAACAGCATCAGGTTGTTGCAGATCTTGGCGGCCTGGCCGGTCGTCGCGGCCCCGGTCGGGATGATGTTGGCCGACATCGGCTCGATGAACACGCTCGCAGCGGCCACGGATGCGGGATCGCCGCCGATCATGAACGTGAGCGTTCCGGCCTCCGCGCCGCTGATCCCGCCCGACACCGGGGCGTCCACGAACCGGAACCCGGCCTCGGCGGCCGCATCGTGCAGCTTCCGGGCGGAGTCCATGTCGATGGTGGAGGAGTCCACGAGCAGGGTGCCCGGCGCGGCCGATTCGAGCACGCCGCCCTCGCCCAGGTACACGGCGAGAGCGTGCTCGCCTCTGGGGAGCATGGTGAACACCACGTCGGCGCCGGCGACGGCATCCGCGATGCTCGTGGCCGGGGTGAGCCCGGATGCCGCGGCGGCAGTGAGCGCGGCGGGGCTGAGGTCGAACCCACGCACGGCGTGCCCGGCCTTCACGAGGTTTGCGGTCATCGGGCCGCCCATGTTGCCGAGGCCGATCCATCCGATTGTTGCCATGACGCAAGCTCCTTCGCTCGGGCCGTGACACCCAGTCGTTCCCACCGGTCGTTCTGCAGATCGTTTGCGCCCCGGTGAGGGCGCCACGTTGTCCAGCCTAGGTGCGCGGGCGCGCCCAGGGGTCTCGTCAGCGGGACGAGACAGTGGTGAACGATGCGATCGCCGCATCCAAACGGTCGAAGAGGTAGTGCCGGCGCGGCGCCTCGATATTCATGACCTCGAAACTCAAACCGCGCTGCCGGATGTAGCCGAGCACCTTTTTGGGTGACCGCTCGTCTCGGCGCCGGTCGCCCACGCGCCACTCGTGGTCGGACAGATGACGCACCTCGAGGTGTTCTGCCGCGCATGGCTCATGATCGTGATTCGACACTGAATCTCCTTCTGGTTGATCGGTGTGGTGCACCCGGCCGCTGTCCTGGTCGACCCGGTCCCTGCCGAACATGGCTTCAACGGTACTGCTCCCGGCTGCGCGAATGCTGCAGGGAGGGGGCCGTTGCCGGTGAATCGCAGGCGCGTGGGAGTGCGCGCCCGGCGCGTCGTGGGCGCCGGATCGATGTGGGCGGCGGATCGCTGCGCGCGCCGGGTCAGGGCCGGGTGGCGCCCAGCTCGGCTATGACGGCGCGTACCAGGGCGGCGTCGGTGACCAGCCCGCCGTCACCGCGCGGTCCGGGGACCTGGGCGCGCAGGTGCACCTCCGTGACCCCGGTGTCCGCGACGAGCCGGGCGACATTCGCCACGCGCACCGAGCCGCCGGCCAGGATGACCGGACCCCCGGGCTCCCTCGCCATCAGCTCGCGCAGCACCGGGGCCCCCTCCGCGGCCGTGGCCGCGCCCCCGGAGGTGAGAATGCGCACCACGCCGAGCCCGGCGAGCGCGTCGTGCGCGGCGAACAGGTCCCGGGCCGCGTCGAAGGCCTTCTGGCAGGTCGCCGGCACCCCCTCCGCCGCGGCGATCAGCTCCCGCATCGCCGGGATGTCGATGTCGCCGGCCGCGGTCAGCACGCCGAAGACCAGCCCGACCGGAGCGGGCGCCTGGGCGGCGAGGTCCCGCACGGCGCGAACATCCGCGAGCATCACCGACAGTTCGCTCGCCGAGTGCACGAAGTCGCCGCCCCGCGGTCGAATCATCACCTGCACGCCGAGGGTCGTCACCGACTCGAGCACCCGGGCGATGAGGCCGAAACTGGGCGTTGTCCCGCCCTCGGCGAGGTTCGCGCAGAGTTCCACCCGGTCGGCGCCGGCGCTTTCGGCCGCGAGGGTGCCGGCCAGGTCGTCCACGCAGATTTCGACGAGCGTCATCGTCTCGGCACGCCCGATCAGTGCAGCCGGCGGCCGGCCGCGAACACGGCGTCGACCTCGAAGCCGTCGCCCAGCAGCACGGCGTCGGCCGCGTAGCCGGGGGCGAGCCGCCCGAGGTCGTGCGCGCGCCCGATCGCCCGGGCCGGGGTCTCGGTCAGGGCGGTCACCGCGTCCTCCAGGGTGACACCCACCTCGGTCACGGCCCGTCGCAGCGCCGCATCGAGGGTGAGCGTGGACCCCGCGATCGAGCCGCCCCGGTCGGCCCGGGCGACGCCGTCGGTGACGGTCACGGCGAGCGTGCCGAGCCGGTACCGGCCGTCGGACGACCCCGCCGCGGCCATGGCGTCGGTGATCAGCGCGATCCGCCCGGGCGCGGCGGCGAAGGCGAGCCGCACGACCTCGGGATGCACGTGCACCCCGTCGTTGATCACCTCGAGGGTCACCTGCGGCGATCGGGTCGCCGCTGCGACCGGGCCGGGAGCCCGGTGGTGGATGCCGCGCATTCCGTTGAAGGCATGGGTCAGGATCGACGCGCCGCTGTCGAACGCGGCCATCGCCTCCCTGTAGTCCGCGGCGCTGTGCCCGACCGCAACGGCGATCCCGGCGCCGACAAGGGTGCGGATCGCGGCGGTCGCGCCGGGCAGTTCGGGGGCGAGCGTGACCTGGCGGATGTGCCCGCGCCCGGCCTCGAGCAGCCGGTCGATCGACTGCGGGTCCGGCGCGCGCAGCAGGGCGGGATCGTGCGCGCCCCGGAAGGCGTCGTCGAGGAACGGCCCCTCGAGGTGAGCGCCGAGAACGAGCGGATTCCGTTCGGTCTCGTCGGCGATCACGGCGAGCCTCGACTCGAGGTCGGCCTGGCTCGCCGTCACGAGCGACAAAACGATCCGGGTGGTGCCATGACGGTGGTGCAGGCCGAGCGCGGTCTCAATCGCCTCCTCGCCATCCTCGAACGACGCCCCGCCCCCGCCGTGGCAGTGGATGTCGATGAAGCCGGGGGTGAGCAGGCGGCCGCGGGCATCCGTGGTCGATGCCGGGTCGATGCCGAGCGCGCGCCAGGCGGTGCCGGTGCCGACGGCGGCGACGGTGTCGCCCTCGAAGGAGACCCAGGCGTCGGCGGTGGTGCTGCCGCCGGAGACGAGACGGGCCGAATGGATGATGTGGGCGCTCACGCGACGATCACCTCGAGGCCGCGGTCGGTGAACGCGGCGACCTGCTCGGGCGTGATGCCGGCGTCGGTGATCAGCGTGCTGAAGATCCCGAGGTCGCCCAGCGTGGCGAAAACCGTGCGGCCGATCTTGCTGGAGTCGGCGACGATGACGGCCCGGGTGGCCCGGCGCGCCATCAGCGAGTTGACCGCGGCCTCCCGCTCGTCGTGAACGGTCGCCCCGACGGCCGGATCGATGCCGTTGACGCCGATGAAGGCGATGTCCATGGTGACCTGCTGCAGCACGACGTCGGAGTACGGCCCGACCAGCTCGTAGGAGCGGGAGTGCACCACGCCGCCGGTGACGACCGTCTTCACCTGCGGGCGCATGGCCATTTGGGCGGCGATGTTCAGGGCGTTTGTGACGATCGTGAGGTTGGCGTTCGGGGAGGCCTCCATGATATCGGCGCGGGCGCCGAGCACACTCGCGATCGCCGTGCTCGTCGTGCCCCCGCACAGGCCGACGACGTCGCCGGGGGAGACGAGCGCGCTGGCGGCCAGGGCGATCTGCTGCTTCTCGGGCGCGTGCTGCTCCTTCTTGTACCGGAGGGGGAGGTCATAGGCGACGGTCTGCCCGATCGCGCCGCCCCTGGTGCGGGTGAGCAGCTGCTGGGCGGCCAGCGTGTCGAGGTCGCGGCGGGCCGTTGCGGCCGAGACGTCGAGCTGGGTGATGATGTCGTCGACCTCGAGCTGGCCGGATTCGGCGAGCAGGGCCAGCACGGCGTTGAGTCGCTCGGCGCGGTTCATGGGTTCCTGTTCTTCCTCATGGCTTCTGTAAATCTATCGCCGGTGAGAGCGAGAACAGCCGCAGCATCCTTGCCGCCTCGCCGGTGAGGGCCGCTCGACCGGCCGCGACGTACTTCCGCGAGTCGACAACGGTCGGATTGGCGCCCAGGTAGTCGCGGATTGCGGCGGTGAAGAAGCCGTTGAGGTGGGTCGACACGTTGATCTTCGTCATGCCGGCCGAGATCGCGCCGACGATCTGCTCGTCGGAGACACCGGATGACCCGTGCAGCACGAGCGGCACGGCAACGGCGGCATGCAGCCGGGCGATGAGTTCGAGGTCCAGCGCGGCCACGCGGCTGGTCATCGCGTGGGACGACCCGACGGCCACGGCGAGGGCGTCGACATTGGTGGCCCGCACGAAGGCGACGGCCTCGTGGGGATCGGTGCGCACCCCGGGCGCGTGGGCGCCGCCCTTGCCGCCGATCGTGCCCAGCTCGGCTTCCACGTACACGCCGCGCGCGTGGGCGTAGGCGACCACGCGGGCCGTGCTGGCCACATTCTCGTCGTAGTCCAGGTGCGCCCCGTCGTACATGACCGAACCGAAGCCGAGGTCCACGGCCAGGCAGGCGAGCGCTTCGTCCTCGGCGTGATCGAGGTGCACGGCCACGGGCACCGCCGCGGCGCGCGCGATCGCCAGGGTGGCCTCCGCAATCGGCCTCAGCCCGCCGTGGTAGCTCGCGCAGTTCTGCGAGATCTGCAGGATGACGGGGAGAGCTGCCTGTTCGGCCGCGGCCACGAGCGCCTCGGCCGTCTCCAGGTGGATGACGTTGAAGGCGCCGATCCCGGTGCCGCCGGTCGCGGCGGAGCGCATCAGCTCTCGGGTGGGGGTGAGGGTCATCGGGGTCCTTCGATCGGGATATCGCCGGCTGGGAGTTCGGCGATCTGGAAGTCGGCTGGGAGTTCGTCGACCTGGATTTCATCGGCCAGCGCGGCGTGGTCGGGGGAGATTTCGCCGGCCAGGGGCATGAGCACGGCCGCGGCCGACCACGCGGTGGCCCGGCGGATGATCTGGGCCGGGTCGGTGAGTCCGGTGGCCAGGCAGAACGCGATGGCCGCAACGGCCGCGTCGCCGGCCCCGGTCGGGTTGCCCGGCAGCACGCGGGGCAGCCGCGCTCGCCAGAGCCGGCCGGGTTCGGCGGCCGTGAGCAGGAGCATGCCCTCTTCGCCGAGCGAGACGAGGACCATCCCGGCGCCGTGCTCGAGCAGCATCCGCGCGCCGCGCACCGGGTCGGGCTCGCCGGTGGCCTCGGCCAGTTCCTGCCGGTTCGGCTTGAGCGCGGTCGCCCCGGCCCGGGCCGAGGCGAGGAGCGCGGGGCCGGACGTGTCGATCACGCTTGGCAGGCTGCGGGCGCTCGCCAGGGCCACGAGGTTCGGCAAGAAGTCGACGTCGGCGCCCGGGGGGAGGCTGCCGGAGCAGACCAGGCAGGTGGCGCCCGGAAGCGCCGCCGCGGTGGCGTCGGCCAGGGCCAGCCATTCGGCCGGGGTGTGGTTCTCGCCGTACTCGTTGAGGATCGTGGTGCGGCCCTGTCCCTCGTCGACGAGGGCGACCGAGCGGCGGGTGGGCGCGAGCACGGGGACGAGCCGGTGCGGGAGCCCGGAGGCCCGGAGCTCCGCGGCGAACTCCTCGCCGGAGGCGGCCCCGGCCGGGGAGACGGCCAACACGGGGTGGCCCTGCTGGTGCAGCACCCGGGCGACGTTCAGGCCCTTCCCGCCGGCGCGCACGGCGGCCGCCGGCACGCGATGCGTTTCGCCGGGGGTGAGCGTGGAGAGGCGGTAGGTGAGGTCGAGGGCCGGATTGGGCGTGACCGTGACGATCATGACGCCTGCCCCGAGCGGTCGGCCGCGGCCCGGGCGCGCAGGGCGGCGCCGATGAGTCCGGCGTTCTCGCCGATCAGGGCCGGCAACACCAGGGGCCGGCGGTGGAAGCTGAGCAGCGCGTCGACCCGTTCGCGGAGGGGGACGAACAGGGCGTCGCCGGCCTCGGCGAGCCCGCCGCCGATGACGACGGCCTCCGGGGCCAGGATCGCGGTGACCTGGGCGATGCCGAGCGCGAGCGCGTCGATGGCCTCGTTCCAGATCCTGCGGGCGGCGGGATCGCCGGTCGAGGCCAGCGCCAGCACCTCCCGGGCTCCGACCGGCTCCTGGCCGGTCGCCTCGGCGTAGCGCCGGCTGATGGCGCCGGCCGAGCCAACGGTTTCGAGGCATCCGCGTGCCCCGCAGGCACACCGTGCGCCCCGGGGGTCGACGATCGAGTGCCCGAGCTCGCCGGCGTAACCGCCGGCGACGTGGGCCCGGCCGTTGACGACGAGGGACGCGGCGATGCCCGTGCCGACGATGATCACGACGACCGTGCCGAACCCGCGGGCGGCGCCGAGCTGGAATTCGGCTTCGCCGGCGGCGCGCACGTCGTGGGAGAACGACGCGGGCAGGTGCAGCCGATCCTCCAGCAGCCGCCGGAACGGCACGTCGTTCCAGTCCAGGTTCACGGACTCTCGCACGATTCCCTGGTCGTCGTCGACGACGCCCGGCGCGATCAGGCCGATGCCGGCCGGCCGCACGTGCGGAAAGGTGTGCGCGAACTCGGCCAGGAGCTCCTCGACACGCTCGAGCACGGCTTCGGCGGTCTCGGCGCCGCGGTGCGGCGTGGGCGTGCGGCGCAGACCGAGCATCCGCCCGGACGAGTCGAACAGCGCGGCCTTCATGTCCGTGCCGCCCACGTCGAACGCGGCGACGGCCGTTCCGGGGCCGAGCGGCTGCGGCCGGTCAGCCTGCTGCGGCCGGTCAGGAGAGGGGATCAGAGTCACGAGTCGAGAATGACAGATCGGGTCAGGTTGCGGGGGAGGTCGGGGTTGAGTCCCCTGGCCCGGGCGAGGAGCAGGGCGAGCCTGTGCACCCGCACGAGTTCGGCCATCGGATCGAGCGCGCTGGACACATAACGCGCGCCGGTCTGCGCCACATCCCGCACGAGGCCGGTGGGCGGCGTCCCCAGCATCCAGACCACACGACCCGGGGCCGCGATGCTGATTGGACCATGGCGGTATTCCATCGCCGGGTAGGACTCGGTCCAGGACTGGGTCGCTTCCCGCATCTTCAGGGCGGCCTCGTGCGCCAGGCCGACGCTCCAGCCGCGACCGAGGAACGTGTACTGCTCCGCGTTGACCAGGGCGTCGTCCAGGTCGTCGGCGATGGCCAGTTCCGCGTCGGCGATGGCGCCGCTGAGGTCTTCGCCCAGGGAGGACCGCATCAGCGCCAGGGCGGTCGTGGCGAAACGCGTCTGCACGACCGACTGCTCGTCGGCGAACGGCAGCGCGATGACCTCGTCCACCTCGTCGACGAGCGGCGAGGAGGTGTCGCCGACGATGCCGATGATGGGCGCCGCGCCGCGGTGGGCGCGCACCAGCTCGAGCACTTCCGTGGTCGTTCCGGACCGGGTCAGGGCGATGATGGCGTCGTAGTCCCGGTTGACGAAGGCCTCGGATGCCGCGAACGCGTCGGTCACGCCCTGGCCGCCGGACTCCCGCAGGGCCGCGTAGGACTGGGCCATGAACCAGGAGGTGCCGCAGCCCACGACGGCGACCCGGAGGCCCGGTGCGGGCAGCAACGCCTGCTCGCGCGTCATCCCGGCTGCACGCGCCCAGGTCTCGGGCTGTGAGGCCAGTTCGACGGCCATGTGTTCGGCGGTCGCGGTCATCGGGACTCCTCGAAGGTTGCGGAACAATCTGATTTGTGATTGGTAATGACTACAAACCTCCACTAATAATCACTAAAAGTCTATTCTTGATTATTAACGACGTGTAACGATCACAAAACATGGATTGATTTGCCCGGCCGAAACCGACAGGCTGTGGCTACTTCTGAATGATAATGATTCATCAGTTGAATAAACGCTCACTATCAATCACAAACGGTTAGGAACTCACCACGATGAAGAAGTCTCTGCGTATGGGAGGAATCGTCGCCACTGCGGCGCTGGCGGCAGTGTCGCTCGCGGGCTGTGGCTTCGGCGGCGGCACGGCATCCGATGGAGCCGACGGAAAAGCCACCACCCTGAACCTGCTGGTCCCCAGCTACTCCGACAACACCCAGGGCCTGTGGGAAACCGTCATCAAGGACTTCGAAGCGGCCAACAAGGACATCACGGTCGAGCTCGAGGTGCAGTCCTGGGACAACCTCAACGACGTCGTCACCACGAAGGTGCAGGGCAACAAGGCCCCCGACATCATGAACGGCGGCCCCTTCGCCGGATTCGCGGCCGATGAGCTGCTCTACCCGATCGAAGACGTCGTCTCGGCCGACACCCTCGGCGACTTCCAGGACTCGTTCGTCGAGAGCGCATCGGTGGACGGCGTGCAGTACGGAGCACCGCTGCTCGCGTCGGCGCGCGCCCTGTTCGTCAACGAAGACCTGCTGGCCCAGGCCGGCGTCACGAAGGTTCCCGCGACGTGGGACGAGCTGCTCGCCGCGGCAACGAAGGTGTCCAAGATCGGCGGAGGGGTGGCCGGCTACGGACTCCCGCTCGGCTCTGAAGAGGCCCAGGCCGAGAGCGCAATCTGGTTCTACGGCGCAGGCGGCGGCTTCGGTGACGCGACGGAGATCACGGTCGACACCCCGGAGAACCTCAAGGGCGCAGAGTTCATCCAGAAGATGGTCGAAGCCGGCGCAACCCAGCCGGATGCCGGCGCGACCGACCGCAGCCCGCTGATGGACGTCTTCGTGCAGGGCAAGATCGGCATGATCATCGGCCTCCCGCCCACCGTGGGCCAGATCGCCGACGGAAACCCGGAGATGAAGTACTCGGTCAACCCGATCCCGACGATGGACGGCAAGCCGTTCACCCTCGGTGTGGCTGACCACCTGATGGCCTTCCAGAATGACGGCAAGAAGCAGGCCGCCATCACGAAGTTCCTCGACTTCTTCTACTCGGCAGACCAGTATGTTCCCTGGGTCACGGCCGAGAAGTTCCTCCCCACCACGAAGTCGGGCTCGTCCGCCATGGACAGCAACGAGGATCTCCTTCCGTTCCTCGAGATGCTGCCGGACGCGCAGTTCTACCCGAGCACCAACCCGAAGTGGGACGCGACGAACGCGGCCTTCAAGAGCTTGGTCGGCCAGCTCGCCCAGGGTAAGGACGCCCAGGCGGTGCTGTCGGAGATCCAGGCCAAGGCCGACGCCGGCTAGCCAGTCCCGCACAACGCACCACGCACAACGCATTGCACGACGACGAACGAATACCGGTGACTGACGAAATGACCCCTGACGACATGACTCAGAGCATTCACGAAACACCGGTCCCCACGGGGGCGGCCAACGGCCGTCCCCGCGCGGGGGTCGTGCGAGCACGTGCGGCGGCGGGAACCCGCCTCACCGACCTTTTCTCCGCGCTGCCCTGGATCGGGCCGGCGCTCATCCTGATCTTCGGCGTCGTGCTGTTCCCCGCCGTCGTGATGATCTACAACTCCACCCGGGACATCAGCCTGAGCGGCGTCGACAAGGGCTCGGTGGGTTTCGAGAACTACGAGACCCTGTTCGCCTTCGCGCCGCTCGGCGGGATCATGGTGCGCACCGTGATCTGGGTCTTCGCCGTCGTGACGATCGCGGTGCTCGCCTCCCTCGCCCTCGCCCAGTTCCTCAACAAGGCGTTCCCCGGCCGCCAGATCGTTCGCATGGCCGTGCTCATCCCCTGGGCCGCGAGCGTCGTGATGACCACCCTCGTCGTGTACTACGGGCTCGAGGGGTACATCGGCATCATCAACAAGTTCCTGGTCGACATCAACCTGATCGACGCTCCCTACGGCTGGACCAAGAACGCGACCAGCGCGTTCGTCTGGTCGATCGGCATCGCGGTCTTCGTCTCCCTCCCGTTCACGACCTATACGATCCTCGCCGGCCTGGCAACGGTGCCGGCCGACGTGCTCGAGGCCGCGAAGATGGACGGGGCCGGACGCATCCGCACCTACGTCGCCATTGTGCTGCCGCAGCTGCGCGGGGCGCTGTCGGTGGCGGTTCTCATCAACATCATCAATGTCTTCAACTCGCTGCCGATCCTGAAGATCATGACGGGGTCGATCCCCGGCTACGACGCAGACACCGTGATGACCATGATCTTCAAGTACATCCAGAACGAGCACAAGATCGACGTCGCCAGCGCACTCAGCGTGATCGCGTTCCTCATCGTCATCGTGATCGTCGCGATCTACGTGAAGCTCGTCAAGCCCATGAAGGAGCTGTGATTGTGACCGTCATCGCGCAGGCGCCGAATGGCGCCCGGAGGCGCCGGTTCACGGCCGACCAGGTTCCGCTTCGGACCATGCTGCTCAGGATGCTCGCCGGGGCCGTGGTCCTGGCCATCTTCGTCATCCCGTACCTGATCATGTTCTTCGGCTCGGTGAAGTCCAAGAGCGAGATCCGATCCGTGAACCCCACCTACTTCCCCACCGCGTGGCGCTGGGAGAACTACCTCACCATGTGGTCGACGCCCGAGACGCCGCTCGTGCAGAACCTCGTCTCGACCATCATCATCGCCGTCTTCGCCACGCTGCTGGTGCTGCTGGTGGCCCTCCCGGCCGCGTATTACACGGCCCGGTTCCACTTCCCGGGGCGGATGGTGTTCATGTTCCTGGTCATCGTCACGCAGATGCTGCAGCCGGCCGTGCTCACCTCCGGGCTCTTCCGCCAGTTCAGTTTCTTCGGCATCTCGGACACCTGGCTGGCGATGATCCTGATCAACGCCGCGTTCAACCTCTCCTTCGCCGTGTGGATCATGCACAGCTTCTTCGCCGGGGTGCCGAAGGAGATCGACGAGGCGGCCCAGATCGACGGGGCAGGGCGCCTCGCGGTGCTCTTCAGGATCAACCTGCCGCTCGTCTGGCCCGGCATCGTGACCGCGATCGTGTTCACCTTCGTCGCCTGCTGGAACGAGTTCGCGGCGAGCCTGGTGATCATGTCGACCGCGGGCAACCAGCCCCTGGCCGTGGCGCTGACCAAGTTCGTGGGTCAGTACGAAACCAGCTGGCACTACGTCTTCGGCGTGTCCGTCGTGGCGATCATCCCCGTCGTCGTGCTGTTCATGCTGATCGAGAAGCGGCTGATCGGCGGCCTGACCGCGGGCAGCGTCAAGTAGCCGCCGACGTAGACTTGCCGGAGTCGACCTGCAAGGAGCCATCGTGAGCGACGCCTCGCCAGACGTCCCCACCCAGCGGGGCTGGTACGCCGATCCCGCCGGGCTGCCCCATAAGCGATGGTGGGACGGCGACCAGTGGACCGAACACCTGCATGATCCCGAGCGGAACGCCTACGGGATCGACGGCGCGTTGGCGGCGGGGGCGCAGGCATCCGTCTTCAACAACTACATCTGGGCCATCGCCCTGTTGCCCGTGGTGTCGTTCCTGGCGCTCACCTCCGCCGAGACGTCGTCGCCCCTGCTGGGCTGGGGCATCGCGATCGGCAGCGTCGTGCTGGCCTACCTCGACCACCGGCAGCTGCTGCGCGACGGCCTGGACCGGCCGTTCCACTGGGCCTGGGCGATCCTCTCACCCGGGGCCTACGTGGTAGGGCGCTCGGTCACCGTGCGGCGCCTGACCGGCGCCAGCCTCGCGCCGATGTGGGTCTGGGTGGCCATCATGCTCGTCTACGTGCTCACCGTCCTCGGCAAGGCGGACGGGGCCGCGGCCGCTGCGCTGGGCGGGACGGCTGCGCTGGGCGGCTGAACCCCCGCCACCCCGCGCCCCGGATGCGCCGAGTGTCGCCGTTCCTGCCGAGAGTCCCCGTTGCACCGGCGATTCTCGGCACGATCGGCGACTCTCGCCCACTCTCGCCGAGTTCCGATCGGCGCGGGGCCGAGCGTGCGCCAAGGATGCGCCCCGGATGCGCCGAGTTTGCCTGTTCCGGTCGAGTTTGCCTGGTGCGCGGGGGCAACTCGACCGCAAGTGCCAATCTCGGCGGGGGAGGGGCCGGTCAGTCGACGCTGATGCGGGCGAGGAGCAGCTCGGCGATCGCGCGGTAGCCGCGGTCGTTCGGGTGGAAGTTGTCGCTGGTGCCGCCGAAGACGTCCCGTCCGGCCGGGCCACGGTTTGCCTCCACCGGGTAGAGCCCGTACAGGCTGACGAACGCGCCGCCGCGCTCGCCGCATTCGTCCTCGATGACCGCGTTGTAGGCATCCGAGCCGTCGGCGCCGCCCTCGCTGCCCCAGGTGCCGACGCAGAGCAGCGGCACGGCCGGCGACTCGTGACGGATGCGGTCCAGAAGCGCACCGTAGACCGTCTCGAACCGGGGAAGCGGCGTCTTCTCGACCACGTCGTTCGTGCCGAGTTCGATGATCGCCAGGTCGAGGTTGGCCGGCGCGTTCAGGATGCCGGACACCACGCCCGTGTCGGCGCCGGCCCTGTTCGCCCGAAGTTCGGTGACCGGCCCGCCCGCGGACAGCGCATCGACCATCAGCGGCCGGTACCCGAGGTCCTTGTCCTCGGCCGACAGCCCGTACGTGATCGAGTCCCCGGCGAACAGCACCCGCAGTGACCCCTCCGCCGGACGGGTGACGCGCACGGTTTCGTTCTCCGGATCCGCGCCGAGGGTGAGCGTCGAGGCAACGACGCCGATGGCTGCGAGGCCGACGAGGCCGACGATCAGGCCGAGGGCGATCCGTCGGGACCGGCCGTGGGATGGGCCGTGGGATGCTCCGTCGGACGAGCCGCGGGATGCGCCGTCGGACGGGCCGCGGGATGGGCGAAACCGGTCGCGAAACCAGCGGAAAACCGTGGAGGCGAGGGTCGAACCGGCTGAAGGCATCCGACGATTCTAACAAAAACGGGTCACGTCCCGCTGAGTGGTGGAGCTTCTCAACACCGTGCGGGACGTGACCTGCGCCGGACGGAGATGGTGATCACAGGGTGTTTCTCGCCGATCCCGACTGTAGGGAGGTTGGCCAGGCGACAGCTAGAGTTGCCCTCCTGGACAACGGCCGACCACCGATCGTCCGCGATTGTGACACTCAATGAGTGTCTTCTTGTGCACGGTATCAATGGCTGTGCGCGAGCGGATGGCCCAGTTCCAAGGGGGTTCGGCGTCAAACGAGCATTGCTCCGACTCCGTGGGCGGGAAAGCACTAAAATCCCTTAAGATGACCAAACCTCATTAGTGTTTGTTACGAACTACCCACGACCAACGGGACCTCCTCGTTGGCCGCTAACCAAGGAGACAATCGTGAAACGATATTCCATTGGGATTTTCGGAGCCTCAACCGTTGCGTTACTCGCTGCGGCTGCACTCGGATCCGGCGCAGCTCAAGCGCACAGTGATCAAGCCACAGGTGCCGACAAAACGGTAACGCTGACCGCCAATCTCACGGAGCTAAACGGCTCGGGGGCATCCGGCACCGCTACCGCAGTAGTTCGCAACCAGAAGATCAAGCACATAGAAGTGCACGCTTCCGGGCTAACACCAGACGCTCCGCACGCGCAGCACATCCACTACGGCAACCAAGCGCTGAACGAGTGCCCCACCCTGGCACTGGACAGCAACGGTGATGGCCGCCTAAACACCGTGGAAGGGATTCCGGCGTACGGACCGGTCGTCGTGTCGCTGACTACGACGGGCGACACGACTCCCGCCAGCTTCCTGGACGTGACCCGTTTCCCGGTGTCTGCGGATGGCAGTTACCACTACAGCCGCGATAACATCCGCATCACCAAGGTGGCGGGAACGGGCTACCCGGGCCCCAACGGAACCGGAACGGCCAAAGAGATCGCAGATTCCATCCGCGAAGGCGAAGGCGTCGTCGTGATCCACGGCATCGACTACAACGGCAACGGCTCTTATGACTTCAGCCGAGGTGCAAGCGAACTGGACCCGAACCTGCCTGCAGAAGCGACGGACCCGGCCGCCTGCGGCGTCCTGGAATAAGGCACACACCCAGGAACCTTTCTTGGGCAACAACCGCCGGTGGCCCGTCTTCAAAGACGGGCCACCGCTTTGTTTACCTGGGCACCTCAAAAGGCGGCACACCGCCACGCTCCCGGAACCAGCGGCTACCAGCCGCCTGCGACACGCCGACCGCAGTCGCAGCGTTCTCGCTGGTTAGCCCTTCTGCTATCTGACCCCAGAACTTCCGCTCAACCTCCCGACGAAGCGACGGAGCACCCGGCGACTTCATTGGCGACCTGCCCGTCAGCTCTTTCATCCAATCCGCTGGCCGACCCATCCGATACCTCCATAATCGAGGTGTTGCGACGACCGGTTGAATCCACCATGTGCGTCAGGGCATCAGGGCGTCAGGGCATCAGGGCGTCGAAGCCGCCCGGGTGCAGGTTCGACGACACGGCGATGGAGCGTTTCTCGTAGGCGGCGTCAACGAGCCGATAGAGCCCTTCCGCCGCATCGGCACCCACTTCGAGCAGCCCGATGTCATCGACCACGATCAAATCGGCGCGGAGGATCCGGGCGACCACGCGGCCGACGGAGTCGTCGGAGCGGTGCGCGCGGACCAGCGCGCCTGGGTCCTCGAGGCGGAACCACGCAACGCGCATCCCGGCCTCCACGACTTGCTGGCCGAGGGCCTCGAGGAAGAACGTCTTCCCTGTGCCGCTCGGCCCGCAAACGACGACGTTCTCCTTCCGACCGATCCATTCCAGGGTCCGCAGGACGTGCTGCGTCGGCACCGGGATCGAGGACGCGGACTCGTCCCAGGTGTCGAACGTCTTCCCGGTCGGGAAGCCGGCGGCCTTCCGACGGGTGGCGAGCATGGACCGGGATCGACCGGCGACCTCCTCGACGAAGAGGGCCTTGATGACCTCGATCGGTTCCCAGCGTTGCGCGCGGGCCGTCGCGACCATCTCCGGCGCCAACGCGCGGGCGTAGGGCACCTTCAGCTCCCCGGAATTGCCGGTGGATGAAGCGGGAGCCGGTGTCCAGCCCCATTGTTGCAACCCTGACGCGAGGGTATCGTCGCCGGAAAGGGGCTCGCCCAGAACGCTGAAGATTCGATCTGTCGGCGCGGCCTCACTGTCTTCGACTGATGAGAGGTGGAAACTATGAGTCAGGCTGACAAGATCAAGAATGCGGCTGAGAAGGCCGCGGGAAAGATCAAGGAGAGCGCGGGCAAGATCGCGGGGGACAAGTCGCTCGAGGCTGAAGGCAAGACCGACCAGGCCAAGGCGAGTCTGAAGCAGGCCGGCGAACAGGTGAAAGACATGTTCAAGAAATAGCGAACGCACCCGGTACTCCATTGCCCGGACCTTCCGGGAACAACGGAAAGGAACACCATGAACATGCTGCTCATCGTCGTGGCTATCATCGCGCTCGTCCTCTTGCTGACGGGAGGATTTGTGCCGTCCCTGAACTTCCTATTGTGGGTGGGTGTGATCCTTCTGGTGATAGCGGTGATTGCGTTCTTGGTGCGCTCGATGTCGGGTCGCCGAGGCGCGTAACAGGCGTCTGAACCCCGCCGAAGCCACGATGCAAGGCTGGTCCTGGTTCCTGCGGCTGCTGTTTGGGCTCACAGGTGCTCGATAGGACCGAGCTGAAATCCGCGTTCCTGTTGTGCCAGTCGCAGAATTGCCAGGACCATCAGTCCAGATCGCAATGCCCACACCCGCCGCGGCAACCGTTGAATCGTGCACTGGACGCGCGCTGACCGCAGGCATATTCTCACCAGCAGCGAAGCGTTCGCGAAGCGTTCGCGAAGCGACGTGCGGAGGTCCACCATGAGCGAAGAAATGGCGACACCAGTATCTGATGAAAGCGGGACGTCCCAGTCCGCGAAGCCAGGCAAACCGGCCGTGGGCACCCCGATTGGCGATATGTCAGTGGAGGGCGAAACCGAAGTAGGTCCGTACCCGTCCTTGACTCACATCGAAAACATGGAACAGGCAGACCTGCCAGCAGTTGCCGAAAACGTCGCCGAAAGGAAGCCCAGCGAAGACGAGTGACGGCGCCGGGGTCAACCCCGCCAAGCAGAAACCGGATGACCAGTTCGCGACCGCTGACGATCGCAAGGCCGCCTGCGTGCCTCGACCCCGATGGTGAACAGCTCACAAGAGAGAACGCTCATCAGCGGAAACCCACCGGGCCACAACGCGGACGCCGGCGGCTACCAGCCGTAGGTGGGGGGTGAATCCGTGGACGTTCTTGCTGGAGCTCTATTCTGCAAATCCTGCAATAGGCGCATTGGTCTGCCGGGGGACGGTCGGGTCAGGGGCGCGAGCATGGTGTGTCGGGGCGTCGTCACGGAGCCCGGCAGCCTCGCACCGGTCGGTGCCGTTTGAGATGGCGTAATACTCGTCCAGAGAATCGGTGTCGGTTTCGGTCAATTCGTCGTCATCCTGGTTGTCCAAATGGGGAGCCTTGATAATGAGGAACTTATTGATCGCTACGCGGAGGTGGACGCCGTCCCACGCACGGTGGCTCTTCACGTTGCCGGAGCAACGCTCACGAGCGGGAAACCACACCACTCACGGGGACGCAACCAAAACGCCTCGATCGCGCCCTCGTGAGGCGTTTTCGCCGCCTCGGTTCCCTTCCAGCGCAGCGGGGGATGCGCCGACTTTGCCTGTTCCGGTCGAGTTTGCCCGGTGCGCGGGGGCAACTCGACCGCAAGTGTCAATCTCGGCGGGTCTGCAGGCGGGCGATCCGCTTCCGCGCGGCATCCTCCGAGGTCGAGCGGCTGCCGAGCAGCATCCGCACCGCCCCGAGCACCACGCCCGTCGCCCACACGGCAGGCAGCCTCGACCGCCGGAGCCCGAGCATCCGGCGATACTCCTCCGGCAGCGACGCGACCGCTCCGGCGAACATCACCCGGTAGGCCGGCATCATCGAGCGACGCAGCGGCGGATTGCGGATGAAGCGCACCGCCTCGGCCACGCGCTCGTCGCTCTTGAGCGTCCCGGCCTCGGAGAAGGCGGCTAGTTGCGCCCGCAGCTCCCGCTCCGAGCGCGGCGGGGTGGGCACGCCCACCAGCTCGCCGGCGATCGCCCATTCGCGCACGTAGGCATCCGCGCCGCCGGGGATGTCGCCGCCCCACAACTGCTCGCAGGCGAGGAACGCGTCGGTGAACACCACATGCACCCAGGACAGCAGCTCAGGGTCGCCCGCCGCATATGGCCGTTCGACACCCCGCGCGTCGAGGTAGGTGCCCGCGACCCGGTCGTGGAAGCGCGCCACCCGCGAGGACTCGAGCCCCGCCAGTTTCGTGTCGGCGAAGGTCACCGTGATCAGCCATTGGATGGTGCCGCCGAGCCGCCCGAGCGGGTCCTCACGGTACCGCGACCAGTCGTGCACGCCCGCCATTGCGCCCGGGTGCAGCGTCTGCATGAGCAGGGCACGGATGCCGGCGACCATCGTCGCCATCCCGCCGTGCACGGCCCAGGCCGCCGAACCCGGGCCGAAGTAGCCGGCGTCATCGCCCTCTTCGATCGGGCCGACCCAGTGCGGGCGACCCTCGGAGTTGCCGGAAAAAGTCGTGAGGAGGTGCGACCGCCAGCGCTCCGCAATCCTGCTCATGTATCGAGGGTAATCCGACCGGGCTGGGCGTGGGCCGCGTGTTCCCGGGCGGCGTCCCGCCCTGGCCGGAGCGCTCGCCGGAGGCTCACGGGGCGTGGTCGCCGCCCGGGCTCTCCGCTGCGGGGCGTGCGCCCCTGGCATGCTCGGCGTCGAGCGGGCCGGCCATGGTCGCGGCCAGGATCCCCGCCCAGTGGCGGTAGTCCTCTGCCGTGCGGAACCGGTCTGCTGCGACGCCGGGCCGAGCCGTCAACGGAACGAATGTCGTGCGCGGAAGCGCCCGGCACATCACTGCCGTCGCCTCGTTGAGCACCGCCGCGTGCCGGTCGGCGATGGTGCCGAACGGCCCGCCGAACCCGGGCACGGATCGAATGGGCTGCACGCCCAGCATGAAGACCTGCGTGCTGCGCCCCGAGGTGCGCACGAGCAGCCTCAGGAACGCGGACAGTTCGCGGCGCCACGCCCGCACCGAGGTAAGGGTGAGAGCGTCATTGCCGCCGAGGGTCACGACGATGGCGTCGTAGCGGCCCAGGTCGCGGTCGTCGAGGTCCGCCACCGCCGAACGTGCGGTCGTCTGGGGGCTGAAGAGGGCCTCGACGTCGACCCCGCGCCCGGTGCGGGCCGACAGTGCCCGGGCGAGGGAACCCGGCAGGGCGAGATCGTGGCTGAGCACCCCCCCACCCGACCGCCGGACCGCTGCCGAAGACGAGCACGCGGTCGCTATCGACGCCCGCGGATCGCGCCTGGGGAGCATCCGTCGGCCGGGGCACATGCCCGAGGCTCGCGCCCGTCCGCGCGGCCCAGGCCGTCATGAGCGGCACCAGCGCCCAGCGCATGAATTTCCCCACCGATTGCCTTCCGACCGCCCAAGCCCGGCCGGGTTTCAGGGTGCCCGTGCCGTCGAGTATTTTCCGGCACCAGTCTAAGCCGCGCCCATAGTGCCGGGGTAAGCCCCTCTGGCGCCTCGAGACAGGCCGGGTTATATTCGTCTCCCAGGTCCGGCACCCGGGTCCGGCGGCCGAGGCCCGCCTCGAGGATGAGAAATCTCTCATCCCGCTCTCCGGGTGGCCTCATCTCCCGTCGCCAGAGTTGCCCCAATGACCCGATCGGGTTCGGGAAGAAACGGGAGCGCATCACGATGAAGAAATCAACGAAGCTGTTCATGACCGGGGCCGCGAGCCTGCTCGGAGTGGCGCTCGCCACCGGCGGCGCGTATGCGACGACCGCATCCCTGACGACCGTGGATGCCCCGGGCCAGGTCATGCCCGTGAGCGGCGTCGGGCCCGCCTCCGAGCACGCCAGCGAGAACGCCCTCGAGCACGCGAACCCGAACGCCCACGGACTGTTCGGCTGGACGACGGAGTCCACCGATACGCCGGAGGACGACGCATCCGGCGCGGATGACGACGCGGCCGGCGACGAAGCCCGCGATGCGGCCAAGGACGCCAGGGACGAGGCCCGCGACTCTGCCAAGAGCGCCAGGGACGCAGCCAAAGATGCGGCCAAGGACGCCGAGGACGCAGCCAGGGACGCAGCCAAAGACGCCGGCACGAAGCACTCGTCCTCGGACGACGACGGCGATGACGCCGACGCGAACGAGCAGGAATCCGACTCCTCCGGTTCCGTCGAGGCCGTCGAGCCGGATGACGCGGTCGAGGTCGACCACGAGTCGGACGACGCCGACGAGGCCGAGCGCGAAGACGAAGCGACCCACTCAGAGGACGCAGAGGACTCGAAAGACTCCGAGGACTCCGAGGACTCAGAGGACTCCGGTGACTCGCACGATTCAGACGAGTCGGACGACTAGCCACACACACTCTGCCGGCGCACCGCGCCGACAGTAGCCAGAGCCGGGGAGCGACCATCGGGTTGGACGCTCCCCGGCCATTTCTATTTCAGGCGGTACCCCATGCCGCGAACGGTCTCGATCCGGTCGGCGCCGATCTTGGCGCGCAGGTAGCGCACGTACACCTCAACCACGTTCGAGCCGGGGTCGTAGTCGAGGCCCCACACCCGGCTGAGCAGCTGTTCTCGGCTGAGCACCTGCTCGGGGTGGCGAATGAACTCCTCGGCCAGGCCGAATTCGCGCGCGGAGAGGTCGACGGGGCGCCCGGCCACACGGATCCGCCGGGTCTTCAGGTCGAGTTCGAGATCACCGGATGCCAGGGTGCCGGCGGTGTCGGGGCGGACGTCCCTCAGCCGAAGCCGCACCCGGGCCAGCAGCTCGTCGAAGCGGAACGGCTTGGACATGTAGTCGTTGGCTCCGCCTTCGAGCCCGCGCAGGGTGTCGGCGGCCGAGTCCCGTGCCGTGAGCATGATGACGGCGATCCGGTTGCCCTGGCCGCGCAGTGTTTCGAGGATGTCGAAGCCGTCGAGGCCGGGCAGGCCGACGTCGAGCACCAGAAGGTCGTACTGCCCGGTCTCGGCCTCGGCGACGGCGGCCCGGCCGTCGTCGGCGATCGTCACCGAGAAGCCGGCCGCGCGCAGCCCCTTCTCCACGAACGATGCAATGCGCGACTCGTCCTCGGCAATGAGAATCCTGGTCACCTGGTGCTCCTTATGCTTCCGCGCCCACGAGGGCCTCGGGGATGGCCGCCTCGGCGACGAGGGGAATGCTGATGGTGAAGACGGATCCCGCACCCTGCGCGCTCTGCAGCAGCACGGAGCCGCCGTGGGCCTCCGCGATCGCCGACACGATCGACAGCCCGAGCCCGGAGCCGTAGACGCCCCGACTCGATTCGAGCCGGCGGAAGCGCTCGAAGATCTGCTCCTGGACCTCGACGGCGATGCCGGGCCCGGCATCCTGAACCGACAGGTTGAGATGCGGTCCGGCCGGGGTCTCGGCGACCTCGCCGAGGATGGTGATCGGGGTCCCCGGGGTCGAATACTTGACGGCGTTGTCGGCGAGTTGCAGCCAGGCCTGGGTGATCCGGCGGGAGTCGATCTGCGCGAGCACGTTGACCGACTCGGTGCGCCAGGTGCGCGCCGGATCGAGCGCGGATGCCTTCGCGCCCACGAAGGCGGTCAGCGACTCGATGTCGACCTCGGCGAGTTCGACGAAGTTCGGCCCGGACGACGACGCGAGCAGGGAGATCTCGGAGACGAGCGTGGACATCCGGTCGAGTTCGTCGATGGCGAGTTCCCGGGTGGCCCTGACCTCTCCCACATTCGCGATGTCGAGCAGTTCGAGGTGGCCGCGGATGATCGTGATCGGCGTCTTGAGTTCGTGGCCGATGTCATCCAGCAGCCGGCGCTGGCTCAGCGAGGAGGCCTGCAGGCGGTCGAACATGCCGTTGATGGCCGTGGCCAGTTCGGACACGTCATCGTGGCCGGTCACCGGGATGCGCTCGGTGAGGTCGGCGGCGTTGGTGCTGCCCGCGGCGGCATCCCGCAGCAGCCGGATCGGGCGCAGCAGCCGGCCGGCAACGACCCAGGCGACCAGCCCGACGACGATCAGGGCGGCCAGGGCCACGCGCACGAAGGTCTGGAAGGACTCGGCGACCAGGCCGAGCTCGGCGTCGAGGTCGAACGCGGCGACGTAGAGGCCCGAGCTCGGGTCACCGGCGGCGCTGACCGGAACGATCAGGTAGCGAAGTGTCTGCTCCGTGCCCGTGGCCGTGCCGATCACCACCTGGGTCGGGTCGGCCTCGGCCAGGATCCGCGCGACGAACGCGGCGTCCTCGTCCATCCGGAAGGGCAGGTTCGCCGCCGGGACCAGTGCCGGCTTGCCGTCGATCAGTCCGAGGACGCTCTCGTTCGCGGCCGGGATGACCTGCTTCATGGCCACCCGCAGGATGGCATCCACGCTGGTCAGCGGCGAGGACACGGCGGCGCCCGTGGTGGCGAGCGCGGTGGGGCCGGGGCCGCCTGCGGAAGCGGGGCCGGGGCCCGTGTCGGTATCCGTGCCGGTGCCGGTGGTCGTATCGCCGCCGGTGGTCGCGCCGGAGGCGATCGCCTTCAGGTCGGGGACCGTGCGCAGGAGCCGCGCGTCGATGCTGGCGACGACGCCCTCCCGCTGCACGAGGTAGGCCGCGACCCCGGACGCCGCGAGGCCCAGGGCGGCCACGGCCAGGATCGACACCACGATCCGCGACCTCACCGATGGGGTGTGGTGCCGCACGGTGCGCCGCCCGCGCGCGAGCGTTCGACGGACGCGCGTGTTGGCCATTCCCTTAGTATCAGCTCTCCGCGCCGGTTTCGCCCTCTGGCGCTGCGGAGTGCCCTCATTTCTGGGGGCCCATGTCTGGGTGCGCGCGAGGGCGCAAACCCCCCTCGGAGCCGGCGCCCCGGCCAATAGGGTGGGGGGCCGGCTGCGGTTGCGGCTGGGGGTGACCCGGTCGCTGTGGTCCGGCGTCCGCACGATCGCCCTGGGCGCGTGGGGCCTCTGGCTCGCGGTCGTGCTCAGCGCCGAGGTGCCGTTGGCCACCGTCTCCACCGAGCGGGCGCTCTCCGTCGGCCAGCTCAATTCGGGGGATACCTCCGCGGCCGGACGGACGCTCGAGGCCCTGGCGGAACTCGCCCCGAAGGATTCCGCGGTTGCCGTGCAGAACGCCGTCGTGCGCTACCTGCTCGGCGACATCTCCGGTGCCGTGGCGGAGACCGACCGGGCGCTCTCGCTCGATCCCGCCAACCCCACCGCCGTGCAGCTCCGGGGCCTCCTCACCGGTCCGTAGCGCGTGCCTCCCCGGCACCAGCCGACACTGTCAGGCTCCCGCCGTGGCGAACTCAGGAGATCCGGTGCCGCGCCTCGTCGGCCGCCCGGAAACACGGGGGACCTGCCTGCCCGCGTGCCGATTCTCCTGAGTTGGCCACGGATCTGGTGCGAGAGCGGCCGAGTAGCGGCGGCCCGGAGGGTGCCCGGCTACAGCCGGCGGTCGGCGGGCACGCCGAGGGCCAGCAGCAGCAGCACGGCGGCGGCCGCCCCGGCGGTGGCGCCGGCCGTGTTCGCGACCACGTCGTTCACCGTCGCGAATCGGGCCGGCACGAAGGCGAGCTGACCGAGTTCGATCACACAACTGGCGGTGAACCCGACGACCAGCCCGAGCCACCAGCGGCTGGCACCGGCCAGAATCACCACGAAGAGCCCCACCGGCACGAACAGCGCGATGTTCGCCCCGAATTCGATGACGTCGTAGTGCATCCAGCGGGGCGCCCCGTGCCGATGGAGCCAGCCGACGACGGAGCCGAGCAGGTCCCCGGCGTCGCGGTCGACCCGGCTGGGCCAGAACGCGATCAGCGCGAGCACGACCAGATAGGAGAAGGTCAGGAACAGCGTTCTGTGGTGAAGCGCGCTGCGCTGCACCGTGTCGACACCGCTCACTCCGTCACCTCCACCGCCGCGGGCGGGCTGCTCCCGTTCCGGTGCCGCAGCATGGCCGCATCACCCTGGACGGCACCCTAGCAGAACCGTCGACGGCGCCATAGTGGTCGCGGATCCGGGATCGCTCGGAGGCTGCTCGCTAGTCGAGGCCCAGGTACGCCTCGATCACCTTCTCGTCGGCGAGCAGTTCGTGGGCGGGACCCGAGTGAGTGATCTCCCCGGTCTCCAGCACGTAACCGAAGTCCGCCGCCGCGAGGGCCCGCCGCGCGTTCTGCTCGACCAGGACCACCGTGGTTCCGGTGCTCCGAATCTCCTCGATCACGGAGAAGACCTCATCCACGATTTTTGGCGCGAGTCCCATCGACGGTTCGTCGAGCAGCAGGATCTCGGGCTCGGCGATGAGCGCCCGCGCGATCGAGAGCATCTGCTGCTCGCCGCCGGAGAGGGCCCCCGCGTGGAGCCTGCGTCGTTCGAAGAGCACCGGGAAGCGGTCGTAGACGCGGGCCACATTCGCGTTCAGGGTGCTGCCGCGGTGCCAGCCGCCGAGGCTCAGGTTCTCGGCCACGGTCAGCGTGCCGAGGATCTCCCGCCCCTCGGGCACCTGCACCAGCCCGGCCTTCACCAGCCGGTGCGCCGGCCATTTGGTGATGTCCTGGCCCTTGAACTTGATCACACCGTGGCGTGGGCGGATGAGCCCGGAAACGGCATTGAGAATGGAGGTCTTGCCGGCGCCGTTGGCGCCCACGAGGGTGACCAGCGCGCCGGTCGCCACCTCGAAGGACACGTTGCGCACCGCCTCCACTCGCCCGTAGTTGACCTGCAGGCCCTCCACGCTCAGGATCGGGTCGCTCATCGTTTGTCCTCCGGTTCGGCCGCGCCGTTCGGTTCGGCGTCGTCGCCGATCACGGCATCCGGACCCTGTTCGTGTTCCCTGGCCAGTTCGACGGCGACCTCGGCCAGGTTCTCTGCGGCGAGAACGGATGCCGCTTCCACGTCGGCATCATTGCCGGCCGACCCGAGGTACGCCTCCAGCACCTTGGGGTCGCGGGCGATGTCGGCGGGCTTGCCCGAGGCGATGACCTCGCCGAAGTTCAGCACCATGATCCGGTCGCAGGTGGCCAGCATCATCCGCACATTGTGCTCGATCACCAGCACGGCGATGCCGTCGGCGGCCAGCGACCTGATCAGCTCAGACAGGCGTCCGGCCTCGACGTGGTTCATGCCGGCCGCCGGCTCATCGAGCACCAGCAGCGACGGATGCGAGGCCAGCGCGCGGGCGATCTCCAGCCGGCGCTGGTCGCCGTAGGACAGGTCTCCGGCGGCGTTGGCCGCCTTGTCGCCGAGCCCCACCCGGATCAGCTGGGCGGATGCCATCGCCACGGCCTCCCGCTCGAACCGCCTGGCCGACGGCAGGAACAGCAGGCGCCGCAGCAGCGTGTCGTGGGTGATCCGGTAGCCGCCGACGAGCACGTTCTCCAGGGCCGAGAGCCGGTTGAAGAGCTTGATCTGCTGGAACGTGCGGGCCACTCCCGACTGGGCCAGGCGGTGAGCCTTGGTGCCGGCGGTCAGGGCCGCGCCGAGCACGACCCCGGTGCCGGTGCTCGGGGGAGTCAGCCCGGTGACCATGTTCACCAGCGTGGTCTTGCCGGCGCCGTTGGGACCGATCAGGCCGAGGACCTCCCCGGCCTGCACGCTGAGGTCGACGGAGCGCACGGCGTGCACCCCGCCGTAGGACTTGCCGATGCCCTGCAGGCTCACCAGTTCCGTGCCGGGCGCGGGGAGGGCAGGCAGGTCGGGCCGCAGGGCCGGGTTGGCGACCAGGCGTTTGGCGGACTTCCGCCGCGGGATGAGGCCGGAGAGGCCTCCGGGCAGGAAGAGGATCACGACCAGGAGCAGCACCCCGGAGATGGTGGGGCGGATCCAGCCGGCGTTGATGCCGAGCAGGCGCTGCAGCTCGGGGAGCACGGAGAGGAAGACGGAGCCCAGCAGCGGGCCGACGAACAGCGTCACCCCGCCGACCACCGCGGTGACCAGGCCGTCCACGGCCGCGGTGAAGGAGAACTCGTTGGGGTCGGCGAACCGGGAGAAGTAGGCCAGGAGCACGCCGTAGAGGCCGGCCACGGCCCCCGCGATGACGAAGGACGCCATCCGGTACCTGGCCACGTTGATCCCCATGGTGGTGGCGGCCAGCTCGTCTTCGCGAATGGCCGCGAAGGCCCGCCCCATCCGGGATCCGGACAGGCGCCAGAACCAGTAGGCCACCACGATCAGGGCGATCCAGGCGACCTCGATGCCGACGAGCTTGGGGAAGCCCAGCCCCTGGGCGCCGTTGGTCCAGGTCTGGTTGATCAGGAAGATCCGCACCATTTCGCCGAAGGCGAGGGTGGCGATGGCGAGGAAGACGCCGCGCAGGCGGATCACCGGCAGGCCGAGGATGAACGCGGCGAGGATGCCCACGCACATGCCGAAGACGATGCCGACGGCCAGCGGCGGGATGAACCCGAACAGGGGCTCGTCCGGCACGACGAGGGAGGAGGTGAAGGCGGCGAGCGACGCCAGCCCGAGCTGGGCCAGGCTGAGCTGGCCGGCGATCAGCACGGCGTAGAAGCTGAAGGCGAGGATGGCCGTCAGCGCGATCAACGTGATCAGTGAGCTGTATTCCACCAACATGATCAGACCTCCCGCGTCTTGCGTGCGCCGAACAGGCCCTGGGGCCGCAGGATCAGGATCAGGAACAGCAGCCCGAACGCCACCATGTCCCGCCAGGAACTGCCGATGTAATTCACGGCGAGCACCTCGGACAGGCCCAGGATCAGGCCGCCGACCAGGGCGCCGGGCAGGGATCCCATCCCGCCGACGACGATCACGGCCAGGGCCTTGAGCTCCACCGCGTGGCCGATTCCAAGCTGGGCGGCGTTGACGTTGAGGGTGAACAGCACACCGGCCACGGCGCCCAGCGCCGAGGAGATGGCGAAGGTGGTGCTGCTGATCCGGCCCACGTTCAGCCCCAGCACGGCGGCGGCGTGGGGGTTCTCGGCGATCGTGCGCATCCCGCGGCCCAGCTTGGATTTGGCGACCAGCCAGGTCAGCACGACCATCAGCGACACGCTGATGACCAGGATGATCACCTGCAGCAGGGAGACGGTGGCGCCGAGGATCTCAAACCGGGCCTGCGGGAACGCGTCGGCCGGGAAGCGCCGGGTGTCCGCTCCGAACAGCGCCTGGAGCAGCGAGAGGATGATCGCCCCGAACGCGATCGAGGAGATCAGCCCCGCGAAGTGCGCATCGTGCCGTCCGGCGAGCGGCCGGAACGCGATCCGTTCGATCAGGACGCCCAGCAGGGCGCCCAGGACGAGCACCAGCGGGATGGCCAGCCAGATCGAAATCCCGAACCGCGACACCACCTCGATCCCCACCAGCGCGCCGGCCGTGAAGACCGAGGCGTGAGCCAGGTTCAGCCGGTCCAGGATGCCGAACACCAGCGTGAAACCGATGGCGAACAGCGCATAGATCGAACCGAGAAAGATCCCGTCGAGAAAGAGTTGCATGGTGACGTCCCTGTTATCGGTCGTGTGCCGCCCGGAATCCGGGCGGCACACGACCTGAGCGAGGCGGAGCGGGGTGCGCGGGTCAGGCTACTCCAGGATGGCGAACTTGCCGTCCTTGACCACCTGCACGAGTGCGTCGTGCACGGCGTCGCGGTTTTCGTTCAGGCTCACGTCGCCCAGCACGGTGGGCACGTCGGTGATGTCACCGAGCCCCGCCTTGATGGCCTCGCGCTCCGCCGAGCACTCGGCGCGAACCGCGTGGTCGATGATCTGCAGCCCGGCATACGCCTGCGCCGAGAACTGGTCGGGGGCGGCATCGAACTTCGCGGTGTAGTCCTCGATGAACTTCACGTTCTGCTCGTTGTCGGAGGCCGAGTTCCACGCGGCACCCACGATGACGCCCTCGGCGGCTTTTCCGGCGCCCTTGATCAGGGCGGGGGAGTTGAAGCCGTTGCCGCCGATGATCGGGGTGTCGATGCCGATTTCGCGCGCCTGGGTGACCAGCGGCACGGCCGCGTCGATCAGGCCGGAGACGACGATCGCGTCGGCGTCGGACTTCTTGGCCTTGTTCAGCAGGGCGCGGAAGTCGGTGTCGGCCTTGGAGAAGGTCAGCGTGTCGGCGATGTCGACGCCCTCGTCCTTGAGAGCCGCGGCAAAGGCCTGGTAGCCGGATTCGGTGAAGGCGTCGTCGTTGCTGTACATCACGACGACCTTCTTCACGTCGAGGGTCTCGACGGCCGCCTTGATGGTCTGCGGAATGACGGCATCCTCGGTCAGGGAGTCCCGGAAGATGTAGTCGCCGATTTCCGTGATGCCGGCAGCGGTGTTGGACACACCGAGCACGGGGACCTTGGCGTCCTGGGCGATCGGGTTCGTCTGCTTGGCCGTGTTCGACAGCGTCGGGCCGATGATGACGGCGGCGCCGGAAGCGATCAGGGTGTCGAACACCTGGATGGCCTGCTTGGGGTCGGTCGCGTCGTCCTCGACGGTGAGCTCGTAGGTGACCCCGCCCACCTTGTTCAGGTCTTCGACGGCGAGTTCGAGCGCGTTCTTCTGGCTCGCGCCGTACTGCGCTGCCGCTCCGGTCAGGCTGAAGGCCGCGGAGATCGGCACGGCGGACTTGATGACGCAGTCCGCTCCGGTGCCGGATCCGGTCGCGCCGTCATCCTTCGTTCCGTTGCCGGACGTGGTGCTGCACCCGGTGATGGCGAGCAATAATGCGGAACCGCAGACAGCGGCAGAGAACAGTTTTTTTCTCATCGTGTGGACCTCCTTGGCCAAAGGCGAGTTTACCGTCCTACCCCCGGGAGGGGAGGGCCGCGGGGGTGGAACGGGCGTTTCGATTTGGTCACGGGCGGGAATCAACCGGCCGGGCCCCCGGTTGCACCGAGGGATGAAAACGCTACCGATCAACGTGCTCGACCTGGCCGCCCGCCCCGCCGGCGGAACCAACGCGGAGGCCGTGGCCGGCAGCATCCGCCTCGCCCAGGCCGCGGAAAACCTCGGCTACGACCGGTTCTGGGTCGCCGAGCACCACAACATGCCGGCGATCGCCTCGAGCGCCCCGCCGGTGCTGATCGCGGGCATCGCGGCCCGCACCGAGCGCATCCGGGTCGGCTCCGGCGGCGTCATGCTGCCCAACCACGCCCCGCTCGTCGTGGCCGAACAGTTCGGCACCCTGCGCGCCCTGTACGGCGACCGGATCGACCTCGGGATCGGCCGGGCGCCCGGCACGGATGGCGCCACCGCGATGGCCCTGCGCCGCAGCACCGAGGGCCTCGGCGTCGACGACTTCCCCCAGCAGCTCGTGGACCTGATCGGCTTCTTCCACGGCGGCATGGACGAGGCCAACCCGATGCGCACCATCACCGCCTACCCCGGGCTCGGCGACGCCCCGCAGATGTGGCTGCTCGGCTCGAGCGGCTTCAGCGCGCAGGTCGCCGCAGCCCTCGGACTGCCGTTCGCCTTCGCCCACCACTTCGCCGGCGAGAACACGGAGGCCGCCCTCGCCATCTACCGCGAGCGGTTCGAGCCGAGCCGCTTCCTCACCGCGCCGCACACGATGATCGCCGTCGGCCTGGTCAGCGACGACGACCCCGAGGTGGTGCGCCGGGAGTCGCTGCCCGGGCTGCTCACCTTCCTCCGGATGCGCCAGGGCCACAAGCCCGAGCCGGTGTCGATCGCCGAGGCGCTCGCCTACGAGTTCTCGCCGCCGGAGCGGGACTTCATCGAGGCCCGGAACCGGCGCCAGGCCGTCGGCACCCCGGCCGAGGTGGACGCCAAACTGACCGCGCTGCTCGAGTCGACCGGCGCGGACGAGCTGATGCTCAGCTCCCAGGCCTCGACGCTCGCCGGCCGCATCCGCTCCCTCGAGATCGTGGCCGCCCTCCGCGCCCCCGCTCCCGCGCCAGCCCCCGCGCTCGCCCGGGTGTCCTGACCCTTTTTTCCCGTGAGGGGTCGCAAATCGACCTTCCCGGCGCCAACGAAGGTCGATTTGCGACCCCTCACGCGCCGGCCGCCGGCGGCGCCTGTGGATAACCCCGACCCCGAGGCTCCGGATGCGGCACTCTGGGCGCGTGGCCTCCCGACTTCCGCTCCCGCCAGAGCTCCGCGACGGCTCATTCACCACCCGAACGGCCGCCGCCCGGGGTATCGGCGAGGGTCGGCTGCGAGGCCCGGACCTCGCCCGTCCGTTCCACGGCATCCGCTCGCCCGACTCCCCGCTCTCGGTCTACGAGCGGGCGGGGGCGCTCCAGCTGCGGATGCCGGACGACGCGTTCTTCTGCACGGTCACGGCCGCCCTGATCCTGGGCAACCCGCTCCCGCCGAGGCTGGCCCGGGCGCCGCAGCTCCACGTGGGCATGCCGGCGCCGATGCGCGCGTGCCGGGCCGCCGGATCCATCGGCCACAAGCTTCAACTCGGCCCGGATGACGTTGGCGAGCGGCAGGGGCTTCGGCTGACCACGGCCGCGCGCACGTGGTGCGACCTCGCCGCCGTCCTCGACGTCGAGGACCTCGTGGCCGCGGGGGACTACATCATCCACCACCGGCATCCGCTCGCCGGCCGCGCGGACCTGGCGGCCGCCGCCGACCGCCACCCGGCCCGGCGCTGGCGAGCGCGCCTGCTGGAAGCGCTGGGGCTGCTGGAGGACCGTGCCGAGTCGCCGCCCGAGTCGGTCATCCGCGTGACGATCGTTCGCGCCGGCATCCTGGGCCTCGCGGTCAACCATCCGATCGCGGATGCGTTCGGCCGGGTCATCGCCCGGGCCGACCTCTGCTTTCCCGTGCACCGGGTCATCTTCGAGTACCAGGGCGATTACCATCGCAGCGAGCCGGATCGGTGGCGCAAGGACCGCACCCGGGTCGCCCGGCTCACGGCTCTGGGCTGGCACGTCGTCGAGATCGCCGCCGACGAGCTCGCCGACCGACGGATGCTGCTGCGCCTGATCCGGGACACCCTCGCCCTGCATCCGCCGGTATCCCGCCGGTGAGGGGTCGCAAATCGACCTTCCCAGGCCCAACGAAGGTCGATTTGCGACCCCTCACAGGGAGAAAGCAGAAGGGCCGCACGATGTGCGGCCCTTCTGTACTGCTGTCGGGGTAACAGGATTTGAACCTGCGACCTCGTCGTCCCGAACGACGCGCGCTACCAAGCTGCGCCATACCCCGATGGCCCGTGGGCCTCCACAAGTATAGATCGAAAATCGGGCGTCCGCTGACGGAGCTCGCGACCCGGCGGATCGGCTAGGCGCCGATGAGGGTGAGCAGTGTCGCCTCGGGCGGGCAGGCGAACCGCACGGGGGCGTAGATCGAGGTGCCGAGGCCGGCCGACACGTGCAGGTAAGACGTGTGCAGGCCGGAGTCCCACAGGCTCAGGCCCTTGACCTGGGCGCGCGGGATGTCGCAGTTGGTGACGAGCGCGCCGAAGCCGGGCACGCAGACCTGGCCGCCGTGGGTGTGCCCGGCGAGGATCAGTTGCGCGCCGTGGTTCACGAAGGAGTTGAGCACCCGCTGGTACGGAGCGTGGCTGACGCCGATCGTGACGGTGGGCCGCGGTTCGGGCGCCTTCCCAGGGTCCGGCCACGTCTCGTCGGCCAGCGGGTCGTTCGCACGCAGGTCGTCGATCGCCCGCGTGATGAGGTCGAGCCGGTCCAGGCCGTGGTGCGGGTCGTCCACGCCGAAGAACTCCAGGCGGGTCCCGTTCAGCTCGAGCGCGACGGCCGCGTTGTCGATGTCGGTCCAGCCGAGCGCGGCGAAGACGCCGTGCAGGCCGGTGATGTCGAGTGCCCGCGGCTGCGACTGGCTGCGGACGGACGGGCCGCCGAAGTATGTGAACGGGTTGAGCGGGCGCGGGCCGACGTAGTCGTTCGAGCCGTTCACGAAGACGCCGGGGATGCCGGCGAACGGCGCCAGGGCATACTCGACGCCCGGGATGCCGTCTTCATGCCCGAGGTTGTCACCGGTGTTGACGATGAGGTCGGGCTTCAGCTCGGCGAGCCCGCGCACCCACTCCTGCTTCTCGGACTGCCACGGTGCCATGTGCATGTCGGACAGGTGCAGCACCCTGATCGGGTCGGAGCCGGGCGCGAGCACGGGCACCGAGATCTCGCGCAGGGTGAAGCGCTTGCGTTCGACCAGGGCGCCCCAGGCGAGCGCGGCCAGGCCCGCCGCGCCTAGCGCGACGGCGGCCGATCCGACGAGGCGTCCCCGGGTCATGGTTTCTTGCCTGGCTCGGCGCCGAGCTTGCCGACGACGATCGTCACAGCACCGCCCGACTTCATCCCGGTGCCGGCACCCGGATCCATCGAGATCACCTTGCCCACCTGCGACGGATCGGTGACGGCCTCTTCCTTTTTATTGACCTTGAATCCCGCCAGCGCGGCCGTGGCCTCGGCCTCGGTCTTACCGACGACGTCCGGCAGGATCTTCAGCTGGCCGTTGCTCGTGAAAATGGTGATGGTGGAGCCGCGGGCCGTGCGGGTTCCGCCGGCCGGGTCGGTGCCTGCCACGGTGCCGGCGGGCATCTCGGAGTCGACGTCGCCGCCGTCCACGGCGTCGAACCCGGCGCCGGAGAGGATGGCACGTGCTTCGTCCATCGACTTGCCGCGCACGTCGGGCACGGTCGCCTGGGGCGCCTGGATGAGCTTGAACGTGGGTTCGGGGAAGGACTCTCCGCCGTACTTCGCGTTGGCTACCGACATGATGTCGGGCCACATCTCGTGGCGGGCAAGCGAGACCTGTTCGCCGTTGTCGAAGTGTTGCTTCCGCTGGCTGAGCGTTCCGGTGACGCTGACCACGCCGACCACCGTGGCCACCTTGGACGAGGCTCCGCTCATCCAGGTGTCCTTGGCGCCGTCCGTGGTTCCGGTCTTGCCGATCATCGGCACGTTCGGGTAGGTGCCGTAGTTGGAACTCCGGCCGGTTCCGTCCGTCATGACGCGCTGCATGGCGTAGGTCATGCCCGCGGCGACATCCGGGGTGACGGACTGGGTGCACTTCGACTTCGGCACCGGCAGCTCATCGCCGCCCGGGCCGGTGATCCGGTCGATCACAACGGGGGAGCAGGTCTTGCCCTTGTTGGCGATCCCGGCGAAGGCGACGGCCATGGTCAGCGGTGCGACCTCGTTGGTTCCGAGCACGGCGCTGGCGCCCTTCTCCAGGTCCTTACCGTCGGCGCGGTGCACGCCGAAGGCCTCGGCGGTCTTCTTGATGCCGCAGAGGTCGAGTTTCTTCGCCATCCCGATGAAGCCCGTGTTGATCGAGCCGACCGTCGACTGGAGGGCGCTGTAGTTGCTGCCGCCCTCGTTCTGGTCGTTGCGCGGGTTGAACCCGGGGAAGCTGATGGGGCCGTCGCAGCTGTCCTGGAACGTTCCCCAGTCGGCCTTGCGGCGGGAATCGGCGCGCTCGTTGAGCGTGTGCCCCTCCTTGAGCCACTCGCCCAGCGTGAAGACCTTGTACGTCGATCCGGGCTGGAAACCGAGCGAGCCGCCCTCGGTCTTGTCGGTGTTGTAGTTCAGGCCGGAATAGTTGCGGCCGGTGGCCTGCACGGCCGGGTCCTGGCTGTAGTCCTTGTTCTGCACCATCGCGAGCACGCGTCCGGTGCCCACCTGCACGCTCGAGACGACGCCGCCGACGTCGCCGCCGCTCCAGACCTTGGGCACGTGCTTGTTCATCGTGTCGATCGCGGCGACCTGGAGGTCCAGGTCGAGGGTCGTGTAGACGTTGTATCCGCCGCGGCGGAAGTTGAGCAGACGGGTCTCCCGGTCTTCGCCGAAGGTGGGGTCGTTGAGCAGCTTCTTCGCGACGTAGTCACAGAAGTAGGCGCTGGAACCCGCGGTCTGGCATCCGGTGCTCGGCTCGGTGATCTTCGGCTCGACCGCCGTCTTGATGGCTGCGTCGTGATCCTTCTGGCTGATCTTCTTGTGCTTGAGCATCTCGCCGAGGATGTAGTCGCGGCGGTCCTTGTTGGCCGCATACCCGTTCGCCGCGCCGTTGGTCTCGCTCTTCGGCCGGTCGAGCTGGAACTTGACCGGGTGGTTCACGATGGCGACGAGGCTGGCCGCCTGCGGCAGGGTGAGCTTTGCCGCGGTGGTGCCGAAGTAGTAGTTCGATGCGGCTTCGATGCCGTAGACGGTGCCGCCGAAGCCGGTGATGTTGAGGTACTGGCGAAGGATGTCGTCCTTCTCGTACTTCTTCTCAACGCCGATGGCGAGGCGCATTTCCTTGAGTTTGCGGTCCGGCGTCGTCTTCGTGGCGGTGTCGTAGCACGCGTCGTGCTTTTCCTTGTCGTCGATGACCTCGCACTTCTGCACGAGCACATTCTTGACGTACTGCTGGGTGATGGATGATCCACCCTGGGTTCCGCTGCCGGAGACGGTCTTCACCGTGGCGCGCACGGTGCCCTGCAGGTCGACGCCGTTGTGCTCGTAGAAACGGGGGTCCTCACCGGCGATCGCGGCGTCCTTGGCGAACTGGCTGATCGCATCCGACTCGACCTCGACCCGGTTCTGGTCGTAGAACGACGCCAGGAGCACGGTCTTTTTTTCCTTGTTCGTGGCGTAGATGTTGCTCTTCTGCGACAGCTGGTCGATGGCCAGGTAGTCGGGCAGGTTCTCGAAGACGTTGATCGTGTTCGTCGCGGCCATGCCGGAAACGGCGATTGCGGGGGTGATTGCGGCGGTGACGAGCACCCCAGCGACAGCACTCATGGCGACGAAACCGATGAAGCCGCCGAGAGCCCCGCTAACCGTACGTTTTTTGGCAGACATACACTTGAGCGTAAGGGACAAAACTGAAAAACCGCCTGAATCGGAGACACATGCCAGCCTGGGAGTACCTCACAACGCCGCTGATGATCCACAACACAGCAGCAATCCTGAACAACTGGGGCTCTGATGGCTGGGAGCTCGTGCAGGTCGTCACCGGCCCGGAGGGCGGGCTCGTCGCCTACCTCAAGCGCCCGGTCGCCGCCGCCGTGAGCGGAGCCTGATCATGTCGCAGATCGAGGCACGCCTGGCCGAGCTGGGCATCGACCTTCCCACCGTTGTTCCGCCGCTGGCCACGTATGTTCCGGCCGTCATCGCCGGTTCGCTGGTCTTCACCTCCGGCCAGCTGCCGATGGTGTCCGGCGCGCTGTCGGCCACCGGAAAGGTCGGCGACGGCCACGGGCTCGTCCCCGCAGCCGACGCCAGGGAGTACGCGCGCCTCGCGGCGCTCAACGGGCTCGCCGCGATCAAGGCGGTCATCGGGTCGCTTGACCGGATCACGCAGGTCGTGAAGGTCACCGGTTTCGTCGCATCCGACCCGTCGTTCACCGGCCAGCCCGGCGTGATCAACGGCGCCTCCGAGGTGCTCGGCGAGATCTTCGGCGACCTGGGCCGGCACGCGCGGTCGGCCGTCGGCGTCGCCGTGCTGCCGCTGGACGCCCCGGTCGAGGTCGAGTTGGTCGTCGCCTTCGCCTGACCGGTCCGGGCAGGCTCGACCACCGGATCGGTGATCGAGCCTGTCAGCGCTCTGATCTCCGCCTGCGTGTGGCTAACTCAGGAGAATCCGGAACGTCGGGGCCAGCCGCCGGACTAGTCCGCGGGCACTGAGCGGGCCGCTCCCGAATCTCCTGAGTTAGCCACAGGGAATCCGCCGGACGGCCGAGCTCCGCTTGACATCAACGAGCTCCGCCTGACCTCAACAGGAGTATCGAGATCCCGGAGTCGTTACTTCATCGTGTTGCTGATCGACTGCATCACCATGGTGTCGGCGAGCGTGGTCACGTCGCCGATCTCACGGCCCTCGGCCACATCGCGCAGCAAGCGGCGCATGATCTTGCCCGAACGAGTCTTCGGCAGCTCCTTCACGATGAAGATGTGCTTCGGGCGGGCGATCGCGCCGATCTGCTGGGAGACGTGGGCGCGCAGGGTCGCCGCGATGTCCGCGTGCGACGTGTCGTCCAGGTGGCTGAACTTGATGATCACGAACGCCACGACGGCCTGGCCGGTCACCTCGTCCGAGGCGCCTACGACGGCCGCCTCCGCCGTCATCGGATGCGCCACGAGCGACGATTCGATCTCGGCCGTGGACAATCGGTGGCCCGACACGTTCATCACGTCGTCGACGCGGCCGAGCAGCCAGATGTCGCCCTCGTCGTCGAGGCGGGCGCCGTCGCCGGCGAAGTACAGGGACTTGTTGCCGAACTTGTCCCAGTAGGTTTCTTTGAAGCGTTCCGGGTCGCCCCAGATGCCGCGGAGCATCCCCGGCCAGGGTTCGGTCACGACGAGCAGGCCGCCGTTGCCGTGGCCGACGTGCGCTCCGTCGTCGTCGAGCACGTCGATCGTGACGCCGGGGATCGGCACCTGGGCCGCGCCCGGCTTGGTGGTCGTGAGACCCGGGAGCGCGGAGATCATGATCCCGCCGGTCTCGGTCTGCCACCAGGTGTCGACGACCGGGGCCTTATTGCCGCCAATGACCTCGCGGTACCACATCCAGGCTTCCGGGTTGATCGGCTCACCCACCGACCCGAGCACCCGCAGGCTCGACAGGTCGAACTTCTGCGGGATCTGGCGGCCGAGTTTCATGAACGTGCGGATGGCGGTGGGCGCGGTGTACAGGATGGTCACCTTGTACTTCTCGATCAGCTCCCACCAGCGGCCGGGGTGCGGCGTGTCGGGGGTGCCCTCGTAGAGCACCTGGGTGGCGCCGTTGGCGAGCGGGCCGTAGGTGACGTAGCTGTGGCCCGTGATCCAGCCGATGTCGGCGGTGCACCAGTAGACATCCGTCTCCGGGCGCAGGTCGAACACGTTCTTGTGGGTGAACGCGGCCTGGGTGAGGTAGCCGCCTGTGGTGTGCAGGATGCCCTTGGGCTTGCCGGTCGTGCCCGACGTGTAGAGGATGAACAGCGGGTTCTCGGCGGCGAAGGGCTGGGCCTCGTGCTCGGCCTCGACCGAGGCGAGTTCCTCGTGCCACCAGAGGTCGCGGTCGGTCCAGTCCACGTCCTGCCCGGTGCGCTTGACCACGAGCACGTTCCGCACGTAGGACTCGCCGCTGGCCAGGGCCTCGTCGACGGCCGGTTTGAGAGCCGAAACCTTGCCCTTGCGGTAGCCGCCGTCGGCGGTGATCACGAGCACGGCATCCGCGTCGTCGATGCGCGCGCTGATGCTCTCCGGGCTGAAGCCGCCGAAGATCACGGAGTGCACGGCGCCGACGCGGGCCACCGCGAGCATGGCGACGATGGCCTCCGGGATCATCGGCAGGTAGACGGCGACGCGGTCGCCCGCGGTCACGCCGAGCTTGATCAGCACGTTGGCCGCCCGCTTGACCTCCGCGGTCAGCTCGGCGTAGGTGATGGCGCGAGTCTCGCCCGGCTCGCCTTCCCAGTACAGGGCGACGCGGTCGCCGTTGCCGGCCAGAACGTGGCGGTCGAGGCAGTTGTACGCGACATTCAGCTCGCCGTCTTCGAACCACTTGGCGAAGGGCGGGTTGGTCCAGTCGAGGGTCTTGGTGAACGGCTTGTGCCAGTGCAGGAGCTCGCGGGCCTGGTCGGCCCAGAATCCGAGGCGGTCCGCGGCGGCATCCGTATACAACTCAGGCTTCGAGACCGACTGCGCGGCGAACTCGGGAGTGGGCGGAAAGTGGCGGGTTTCGTTGAGGAGATGATCGATCTGGACGCTCATGGTTCTGGTGTCGCTCCTTTGCGAGGAAGTTACTCAGGCGCGTTGGGGCCCCCGGGAAGTACCCTACCGCGCCGACAGTGCCCTCGGATGGGGGGCTACCCCGAGGTCTCCGGCGGCCCTCACAATGACTGTTGGGAGCCGGTCAAATCGTGTCCTCATTTATGGGGACTCAGAGGACTTGCGCTTCCTCCCAGAATGCGTAAACTGATACGCGTCTGAACGAAAGTTCTGAACAGCAGCGCGCATGGTTCCCCCCAATCAGCGCGTTGCCGAGGCGGCACCTGTTCCCCCCAATAGGTGCCGCCCCCCTCTTTTTAACGGCTCTTTTTGACGGCTCTTTTTGACGGCCGTCCCGCCGGCCGGGGCCCCTCCTCCCCAGCCGGGCCGTGCCGCGGCCGCCCGGTGAAGAGTCCCGGTGCCCCCGCTCCCGCGTAACACGGCGTAACTTCGGCGCATGTCCATCCCTTTCGTCGCCGTCCCGTCGTTCGCGGCGCCGGCACCCCGGCATCCGGTGGCTGGCGGTTCGGCGGACGTGTCGGGGCTTGTTTCTGCGGATGCCTCGGAGCTTGCGTCTGCGGATGTTTCCGGGCTGGGCCCGCTGGCCGGGTACGCGGCATCCGGGCCGGTCACCGACCTGTTCGTCAACGGGGAAGCGGGCCTGTGGCTGGACTCGGGCCGCGGCCTGGTCCACCAGCCGGGCTGGCGTTGCGACGAGCATGCGCTGCGCGAGCTGGCCGTTCGGCTGATCGCCCTCGGCGGGAGACACCTCGATGAGGCGACGCCCTGCGTCGATGTGCGCCTGGCCGACGGCATCCGCGTGCACGCCGTGCTGCCGCCCGTCTCGAGCACGGGCACCCTGCTCTCGATCCGGCTTCCCCGTGCCGAGCGGCTTGGCCTCGCCGCGCTGGCGACCGCCGGCCTGTTCGGCGCCGGGGAAGAGGCAACCGCGCAGGTCGCCAGGCTCCGCGCCGCCGTGCACGACCGGGAGAACCTGCTGATCACCGGCGCGGCCGGGAGCGGCAAGACCACGCTTCTGGCGGCGTTGCTCGGCGAGGCTCCGCCGGACGAACGGATCGTCGCGATCGAAGACGTCGCCGAGCTGAGGATCGCGCACCCGCATGTGGTGGCGCTGGAGGCGCGGCAGGCGAACCTCGAGGGCGCCGGCCGGATCGGCCTGCAGGGCCTCCTGCGCGAGGCGCTGCGGATGCGGCCGGACCGCCTCGTGCTCGGCGAATGCCGCGGCGAAGAGGTCCGAGAGCTGTTGGCCGCGCTGAACACCGGTCACGACGGCGGCGCCGGCACGCTGCATGCCAACTCGCTGGAGGATGTCCCGGCGCGGCTGGAGGCGCTCGGCGCGCTCGCCGGGATGACCGCGGAGGCGGTGGCCCGGCAGGCGGTCAGCGCCATCGGACTGGTGCTGCACCTCGAGCGCTCGGCCGGATCCAGGCGACTTGCCCAGATCGGGCGCCTCGCCCTCGGTGCGCGCGGCCACCTGGTCGTGGAGCCCGCGTGAGCAGGCGCGGCGAACCGCCGATCGAAGAAGTGGCGGCGGTGACCCAGCGCCTCGCGGTGCTGCTGTCCGCCGGGGTGTCCGCGGTGTCCGCCTGGGGCTATCTCCTGCCGGACGAGCCCGCAGGCGCGGGCGCCGGACCGAAAACCGGGGCGCCGTCACGGCACCCGACGGAGCCGGACGCCGCCCGGGTCGTGCGTGCCGCCGCCGCGGCCGGGCGGCGCGGGGAGAGTATCGCCGATGCGGTGGCGCAGGAGGCCCGGGCGCTGGGCGGGCAGGCCGGTGACG
>NZ_SOHC01000023.1:0-96237 GCF_004403955.1 Cryobacterium sp. TMT1-2-1 | reverse complement strand
GTACTGCAGGGGGGACCCTGTGGGAGAGTAGGACACCGCCGGACTTAACTTAGAAACAAACAAAATGGCCACCTCACAGGGTGGCCATTTTGCGTTAAGTTACGCTTGAACAGTCGGTCGAAATGACCAGGCACAATTACACAGGAGACACAGTGAGCCCTTCAGGATCGCACGGCAACGAATCACGCGACGGCGGACGCGACGAGCGTCGCTCCAGCGGGGGCCACCAGGGTCGGTCGGACCGGCCGCGCCAGGACGGCGCACGTCCTCCCTACCGTGCCAATTCCGATCGCCCCCAACAGGGAGGCGAGCGTGCTCCGTACCGCGGCAACTCAGACCGTCCCGCCCAGTCGCGTGATGGTGAGCGTCCGGCTTATCGCGGGAACTCCGACCGTCCACAGCGTGATGGCGAGCGTCCTCCTTATCGCGGCAACGCCGACCGGCCCGCGCAGTCGCGCGACGGTGAACGCAAGCCTTGGGCGAAGGATGGGGAGCGTCCGGCTTACCGCGGAAACTCCGATCGTCCGCAGCGTGATGGCGAGCGTCCTCCTTACCGTGGCAACTCCGACCGTCCCGCCCAGTCCGGTGAGCGCAAGCCGTGGGCGAAGGATGGCGACCGCCCGGCTTACCGCGGAAACTCCGACCGTCCGCAGCAGGGCGGCGACCGCCCCGCCTACCGGGGCAACTCGGACCGTCCCGCGCCGTCGCGTGATGGTGAGCGCAAGCCGTGGGCGAAGGATGGCGAGCGGGCTCCGCAGCGCAACTCTGACCGTCCGGCCTATCGCCCCGATGCCTCGCGTGGAGAGCGTCCGCAGCGTGATGGTGAGCGCAAGCCCTGGGCCAGGGATGGCGAGCGTCCCGCGTATCGTGGCAACTCCGATCGTCCGCAGCAGGGTGGCGAGCGTCCCGCGTACCGGGGAAATTCCGATCGTCCGCAGCAGGGTGGCGAGCGTCCCGCGTACCGGGGAAACTCGGACCGTCCCGCCCAGTCGCGTGACGGCGAGCGCAAGCCCTGGGCCAGGGATGGTGCCTCGTCCGAGCGCCCGCGCCGTGACTCTGCTCCCCGTGACGGGGAACGCAAGGAGTGGGGCGCACGCGGCGGTTCGCCGACCCGTGCCGGCGCCCCCCGTGACGCCGGAAAAAAGCTCTGGACCCGCGAAGGCGCCCCCGCCCGCGGTGACCGCGACGCGCGCGCCGTCGAAGAGGAGATGACCGAAGAACAGCGGATGCAGCGGGAGCTCCGCGCCGTTCGGCCTCGCCACGACGACCCCGAGTTGCCCGACGACGTGACGTCGCAGGACCTCGACCGGATCGCCCGCAACGAACTCAAGACCCTGACCAAGGACAACGCCGAGGCAGTCGGCCGTCACCTGGCCATGGCCGCCCGCGTCATCGACGAAGACCCCGAGCTCGCGCACCGGCACGTGCTGTCGGCAGCCCGCCGAGCCGGCCGGATCGCTGTCGTGCGCGAAAGCCTCGCCATCACGGCATACGCCACCGGCGACTTCGCTCTGGCGCTGCGCGAACTGCGCACCTACCGCCGCATCTCCGGCTCCAACGACCAGCTGCCCCTGATGGTGGACAGTGAACGTGGCGTGGGTCGCCCGGACCGCGCGCTCGAGCTCGGCCGTTCGGTCGATCGCAGCACGCTGCCGGCATCCGTGCAGGTTGCCCTGGCCATCGCAATGTCGGGCGCGCGCCTCGATCTCGGTGAGGCCGAGGCAGCGCTGAGCGAGCTCGAGATCCCGCAGCTCGACCCGAAGAAGGCCTTCTCCTACAGCCCGGAGCTCTTCTCCGCCTATGCCGAGGTGCTCGAGGAACTCGGCCGCGAAGAGGAAGCCGAGACCTGGCACGAGCGCGCGGCCCGCGCGGATGCCGCCCTCGGCACGGCCGGCGACCAGCCGGACGAGACGATGGAGATCATCGAGATCGACGAGGACGAGGACGAGGACGAGGACGAGGACTACGCGGAGATCGGCGAGGTCCCGACAGGCTCGACCACTGAGGGCTCGACCGCTGGGGGCACGACCACTGCAGGCTCGACCACCGAGGGCTCGACCACCGATGCTGACGAAGCGGCGAAGGATTAGTACGGCGACGCCGCTCACCGGCGTCGACGTCGTTCTCGCCGATCTCGATGGCGTCGTCTACGCCGGCCAGAAGGCGATCCCGTACGCCGTCGAGAGCCTCAACCGGGCGGCCGAAACCCTGCGCGTGGGATACATCACCAACAACGCCGCGCGCACAGACCGGTCCGTGGCCGACCACCTGACCGAACTCGGCCTCGACGTGGCGGCAACGGATGTCGTCACCTCGCCCCAGGCGGCGGTCCGGCTCCTCGCCGGCCAGGCGCCCGCGGGGTCCCGCATCCTCGTCGTCGGCGGGGAAGGGCTCGTCTCCGAGGTGGAGAAGGCCGGTTTCGTCGTCACCCGGTCGGCGGACGACTCCCCGGCCGCGGTCGTGCAGGGCTTCGCCCCCGAGGTGGGCTGGACGCAGCTGGCCGAGGCATCCTTCGCGCTGCACCCCGCCGCCGACGGCTCCGCTATCCCCTGGATCGCCACGAACACCGACTGGACCATCCCGGTGGCCCGGGGGATCGCGCCCGGCAACGGCACGCTCGTCTCCGCCGTGCACACCGCGGTCGGCCGCCTGCCCATCGTGGCCGGCAAGCCCGAGGTGGCCATCTTCGTCGAAGCCGTCGACCGGTTCCGGGCGAAGCAGGCGCTGTTCATCGGCGACCGCCTCGACACCGACATCCTCGGCGCGAACCGGGCCGAGATCCCGTCCGCGCTCGTGCTCACCGGCATCGACAGGGCCAAGCAGGTGCTCGCGGCCGACGCGAAATCGCGGCCGACGTTCATCCTCGACGACCTCCGCCAGCTGCACGAACCGTACCCGGAGACCGAGTTCTCCCGCGACGGATCCTCGGCGAGCGTCAACGGGGCGACGGTGCGCATCCGCGGCGCCGAGGTGGAGATCGTGGCCGAGGGCGACGGAGCGATCAACCTGTTGCGCGCCGCCTGCGCCGTGATCTGGAAGTCCGGCCGCCCGATCTACGGGCTCAACGTTCCGGAGCGACTGTATCAGGGCCGGTAACCTAGGGAACGTGAACACCGAGGACCAGACACCGCTGGACGACGCTCTCGTCTCCACCCTCGCCGTGATCGAGGCGCAACCGCTGGAAGCGCGCGCCGCGGCCTACGTGCAGTTGCACGAGCACCTGCGCGAACGCCTCGAGGGCGGGGACGTTCCCGCCCAGGTGGCCGGATGACCGAGCTGCGGCTGGACGCCGCCCTCGCCGAACGCGGGCTGGTGCGGTCGCGCACGGTCGCCGCGCGGGTCATCGCCGACGGCCTGGTCACGGTGGACGGCAAGCCGGCCGTCAAGGCATCCGCGAAGGTGCGGGACAACCAGGTGATCGAAGTCGCGGCGACCGACCACTACGTCAGCCGCGGCGCCCACAAACTCATCGCCGCCCTCGACGCGTTCGGCCTTGACGTCACCGGCCGCACCGTGCTCGACGCCGGCGCGTCGACCGGCGGGTTCAGCCAGGTGCTGCTCGAACGCGGCGCCGCACAGGTGATCGCCGTCGACGTCGGGCACGGCCAGCTGGCCCCGCAACTGGCGCTCGAGCCCCGGCTCGCGCTCGTCGAGGGCTTCAACGTGAAGAACGCCACCGCCGAGAACGTTGCCGCGGCCTCCGGCGTGGCCGAGCGGCCCAGCCTGGTCGTCGCCGATCTGTCCTTCATCTCCCTCACCCATGTGCTGCCCGCGCTCGTGGCGACGGCCGAGCCCGGCGCCGATTTCGTGCTGCTGATCAAGCCGCAGTTCGAGGTCGGCCGCGGCGGCATCCGCGAGGGCATCGTGCACAACCCCGGGCTCCGGGCGGATGCCGTCTCCGGCGTGCTCTGGGCCGGCTGGGACCTGGGCCTCCACACCAACGGCCTGATCGCCTCGCCGATCGCCGGAACCGCCGGCAATCACGAGTATCTCTGCTGGATGACCACGAAGTCGGGCAGCAATCCGACAGAATGGATGGACCGGATACCAGCCCTGGTGGGAGCGTGAGCATTGTGACAGCACCGCCACGCAACATCCTCGTCGTCGCCCACACCGGCCGGCAGGACACCCTCGCCGCCGCGGTCACGGTCTGCGAACAGCTGCTCGCCGCCGGCGCCGTGCCCGTGCTGGCCCGCGACGAGCAGGCGGACCTGCTCGCCGCCTCGCCCTCCCTGGACGGCCATGTCGCCATCCTCGGAGACACCGTCGAGCTCACCGACCTCGAACTCGTCATCGTCCTGGGCGGCGACGGCACCATCCTGCGCGCCGCGGAAGTCGCCCGCGAATGCTCGGCGCCCCTGCTCGGGATCAACCTCGGCCATGTCGGTTTCCTGGCCGAAAGCGAACGCGACGACCTCGGCGAAGCCGTGCGCCGGGCGCTCTCCCGCGACTACCTCGTCGAAGAGCGCATGACGCTGGCCGTGCGGGTCAAGGTCGACGACACCGTGGTCTATGAAACCTGGGCGCTCAACGAAGCGACCGTGGAGAAGGCCAGCCGCGAACGGATGCTCGAGGTCGTCATCGAGGTCGACGGCCGCCCGCTCTCCTCGTTCGGCTGCGACGGGGTGGTCATGTCGACGCCGACCGGGTCGACGGCCTACTCGTTCTCGGCCGGCGGTCCCGTCGTCTGGCCGAGCCTCGACGCCCTGCTGCTGGTGCCGCTCAGCGCCCACGCCCTCTTCGCCCGGCCGCTCGTGGTCGGACCGGACTCGTCCCTCGCCGTGGAGATCCTCGCCCGCACGCCCGGATCCGCCGTGCTCTACGCCGACGGACGCCGCACCTACGACCTGCCGCCCGGCGCCCGGGTGGTCGTGCGGCGCTCCCCGGTGCCGGTTCGCCTGGCCCGGCTGCACAGCGGCCCGTTCACCGACCGCCTCGTGAACAAGTTCAACCTGCCCGTCTCGGGCTGGCGGGGCCCGGTCGGCCGTGAATAGGCCCCCGGCATGATCGAGGAACTCTTCATCCGGGATCTCGGCGTGATTGCCGAGGCAACCCTGCCGCTCGGCCCCGGCTTCACCGCCGTGACCGGCGAGACCGGCGCCGGCAAGACCATGGTCGTCACCGCGCTCGGCCTCCTGCTCGGTGACCGGGCGGATGCCGGCACCGTTCGCCAGGGGCAGGCCCAGAGCTGGGTCGAGGGCCGCTGGCTCGTCGCGCCCGACGGCGCCGTGGCCGACCGCGTGCGCGACGCCGGGGGAGACCTCGACGGGCCCGAGCTCATCCTGGGCCGTTCGGTGTCCGCCGAGGGCCGCAGCCGGGCCGTCGTCGGCGGCCGCAGCGCCCCGGCCGCGGTTCTCGGCGACCTCGGCGGCGACCTCGTCGTCGTGCACGGACAGTCCGACCAGGTGCGCCTGCGATCATCCGTCGCCCAGCGCGGCGCCCTCGACCGCTACGCCGGCGCCGAGCTCGCCGAGGCGCTGGGCACCTACCAGCAGGCCTTCCACCGCTGGCAAGCCAACCGGGACGAGCTCGACCGCCTGGTGGCCGAGCAGGAGCTGCGCGCCCGCGAGGCCGAGCAGCTGCGCGAGGCGATTGCCGAAATCGAAGCCATCGCCCCGCAGCCGGGCGAAGACGCCGAGCTCGGCGCCCGCGCCGAACGCCTCGGCAACCTCGAAGACCTGCGCCTGGCCGCGGCCGAGGCCCGGGAGCACCTCTCCGCCGAGGAGAGCACCGACGGGGCGCCCGACGGGGTCGCCCTGCTCGAATACGCCCGCCGCCGGCTCGACAAGGCCGCCGAGCACGACCCCGCGCTGCCGCCGCTGGTCGAGGCGCTGGCCGACGCCGGGTTCCTCGTCGCCGACATTGCCGGCCGGCTCTCCAGCTACCTCGCCGGCCTCGACGCCGACGGCGCCCGAGAACTCGAGATCGTGCAGGAACGCCGGGCCGAGCTGATCGGCCTCGCCCGCAAGTACGCCGGAGGCCTCGACGAGGCGATCGAGTTCCTGGACACCGGGAGCGCCCGGCTCGTCGAACTCGACAGCGACTCCGACCGGATCGAACTGCTCGGCAACGACGCGGAAGCCGACGCTCGCCTGGTCGAGGAGCTCGCCGACCGGGTCAGCGCCATCCGCCGGGTCGCCGCCGCCGCGCTCGGCGCCGCCGTCACGATCGAACTCGGCGCCCTCGCCATGCCCGACGCGGTCCTGGTCGTGGAGATCGACAGCCGCGACGATTTCACCGCCACCGGGCGCGATCTGGTGAAGATCCTGCTGCAGCCGCACGCCGGGGCCGAGCCTCGGGCCCTGGCCCGTGGAGCATCCGGCGGCGAACTGTCCCGGGTGATGCTCGCAATCGAAGTGGTCATCAACCAGGCCGACCCGGTGCCGACGTTCGTCTTCGACGAGGTCGACGCGGGAGTGGGCGGGGCCGCGGCCATCGAGATCGGGCGGCGACTCGCCCGGCTCGCGGAGACCTCACAGGTGATCGTCGTCACGCACCTCGCGCAGGTGGCCGCGTTCGCCGACAACCACCTCAGCGTGGTCAAGGGCAGCGACGGCGCGGTCACCGCCAGCAGCGTTCGGCAGCTGCACGGCGACGAGCGGGCCGCGGAAATGGCCCGGCTGCTCTCCGGCCTTCCCGACTCCGCGAGCGGGCTCGAACACGCCCGGGAACTCATCTCCCTCGCCCGGTCCCGCTGAACGTCATCTCCAACTGATAGGATCAAAGCCCGTGGTGGAAAAAATAAACGCGGACGATTCACACGGCACGACCAAGCACATTTTTGTGACCGGTGGTGTCGTTTCTTCTTTGGGGAAAGGCCTGACGGCGGCAAGCCTCGGCAATCTCCTCACGGCTCGCGGACTGCGGGTCGTCATGCAGAAACTGGACCCGTACCTCAACGTCGACCCCGGCACGATGAACCCGTTCCAGCACGGTGAAGTCTTCGTCACCGACGACGGCGCGGAAACCGACCTCGACATCGGCCACTACGAGCGATTCCTCGACATCAATCTCAACCAGGCCGCGAACGTCACGACCGGCCAGGTGTACTCCCAGGTCATCGCGAAGGAACGCCGCGGCGAGTACCTCGGTGACACCGTGCAGGTCATTCCGCACATCACCGACGAGATCAAGCGCCGGATGCGCCTCCAGGCCGGCGACGAGCCGCGCCCCGACGTGATCATCACCGAGATCGGCGGAACGGTCGGCGACATCGAATCCCAGCCGTTCATCGAGGCCGCCCGCCAGGTGCGCCACGAACTCGGCCGCAAGAACGTCTTCTTCGTGCACGTGTCGCTCGTGCCGTTCATGGCCGCCTCCGGCGAGCAGAAGACCAAGCCCACCCAGCACTCCGTCGCGGCTCTCCGCTCGATCGGAATCCAGCCCGATGCCCTCGTGCTGCGCAGCGACCGCCCCGTCTCCGAGTCGAACAAGCGCAAGATCGCGCTCATGTGCGACGTCGACGAGGATGCCGTCGTCAATGCCATCGACGTGCCGAGCATCTACGAGATCCCGACCATGCTGCACGACCAGGGCCTCGACAAATACATCATCGACAAGCTCGGCCTCCCCGCGGCGGATGTGGACTGGTCGGCCTGGCAGAAGGTGCTCGACGCCGTGCGCGAACCAAGGCACGAGGTCACCATCGGCCTGGTCGGCAAGTACATCGACCTGCCCGACGCCTACCTGTCGGTGACCGAGGCGCTGCGCGCCGGCGGTTTCGCGCACCAGACCAAGGTCAAGATCAACTGGATCCCCTCCGACGAGTGCGAGACCGAGGAGGGCGCGTCGCGCATGCTCGGCGAACTCGACGGCATCCTCGTGCCCGGCGGCTTCGGCGTTCGCGGCATCGAGGGCAAGCTGGGCGCCCTGCGTTTCGCCCGCGAAAACGGCATCCCCACCCTGGGCCTCTGCCTCGGCCTGCAGTGCATGGTGATCGAATACGCGCGCAACAAGGCCGGCCTCGCCGGGGCATCCTCTTCGGAGTTCGACGTCGACACCGAGTTCCCCGTGATCGCGACCATGGAAGAGCAGGTCGAGATCATCGCCGGCGGCGACCTGGGCGGCACCATGCGCCTCGGCCTCTACCCGGCCAAGCTGGCCCCGGGCTCCCTGGTCGAGGAGATGTACGGCGCCCCCGAGGCCTCGGAGCGCCACCGCCACCGCTACGAAGTCAACAACGCCTACCGCAGCCAGATCGCGGAGGCCGGCCTCTGGTTCTCCGGAACCTCGCCCGACCGCCACCTGGTCGAGTACGTCGAACTCAAGCGCGAGGAGCACCCGTTCTACGTGGGCACCCAGGCGCACCCCGAACTGCGCTCGAGGCCGAGCAACGCGCATCCGCTGTTCCGCGGGCTCATCGGCGCGGCCCTCGACCGCCAGCAGGCCAGCCGCCTGTTCGAAGATGCCTAACGATTGATGCCTCGCGACTCAGGCGAGCCGGCCGGTCACCCTCCGCTGGAGGATGAACCGGTCGACGCGGACGTCTCCGGCAGCGAACTCGTCTTCGACGGCAGGGTCTGGGGCGTGCGCCGCGACCGGTTCGGTTACAACGGCTCGGCGATCATCCGCGAGTACGTCGACCACCCCGGGGCCGTGGCGGTCCTGGCGCTCGACGACCACGACCGGGTGCTGCTGATCAAGCAGTACCGGCACCCGGTGCGCGTGCGAGAGTGGGAGCTTCCGGCCGGCCTGCTCGACGAGCCGGGCGAAGACCCGGCCGTCGCGGCACGGCGCGAACTGGCCGAGGAAACCGACGTCGCGGCGACGGACTGGAGCGTGCTCGCCGAGTTCTACACCTCGCCCGGCGGCAGCACCGAGGCCATCCGGATCTACCTGGCCCGCGGGCTCTCGGCCATCGACGACGCCTTCGCCCGCACCGACGAGGAAGCCGACATGGAAATCCGCTGGGTGCCGCTCGACGACTGCGTCGACGCGGTGCTCGCCCGCCGGGTGCAGAACCCGTCACTGGCCCTCGGGGTGCTCGCGGCACAGGCCTCGCGCTCGCGGGGCTGGGCCAGCCTCGCCCCGGCGGACACACCCTGGCCGCGGCATCCGTCGAACGGGATCGCCGGCTCGTGAGCGTCGAGACGGCTGTGGACTCGTTCCTGCGGCACGTCTCGGTCGAGCGCGGGCTCGCCGCCAACACGGTCTCCGCCTACCGCCGCGACCTGGCCGTCTACACGGCGTGGCTGGCCGAGCACGAGCTGACCGATCTGCGGGAGGTGACGAGCGGGCACGTCTCCGAATTCGTGCGGTACCTGGGGCAGCGCGAGGAGTCGCCGCTCACGGCCTCGTCGATCGCGCGGATGCTGTCGACGGTGCGGAGTCTGCACCGGTTCCTGCTGGGCGAGTCGGTGGTCGAAATCGATGTCGCCCACGACACGAAACCGCCGAAACTCGGGTCCAGGCTGCCGAAGGCCATCTCGATCGACCAGGTCGCAGCCCTCCTCGCCGCGACCGACGGCGACGAGGTGCAGCAGCTGCGCGACAAGGCCCTGCTCGAGCTGCTCTACGCCACCGGCGCCCGGGTGTCGGAGGTCATCAACCTCAACGTCGACGACGTGCTGGACGAGGAGGTCGTGCGGCTGACCGGCAAGGGCGACAAGCAGCGCATCGTGCCGGTGGGCAGCTACGCCCGCGCGGCCATGGACGCCTACCTGGTGCGGGCCCGGCCGCTGCTCTCGGTGCGCGGGAAGTCCACGCCGGCCCTGTTCCTCGGCATCCGCGGGCAGCGGGTGAGCCGCCAGAACGCGTGGCTGATCATCCGGGCCGCCGCCGTGCGCGCCGGCCTCGAGATCGAGGTGTCGCCGCACACCCTCCGGCACTCCTTCGCCACGCACCTGCTCGCCGGCGGCGCCGACGTGCGCGTCGTGCAGGAACTTCTCGGCCATTCCTCCGTGGCAACAACCCAGATTTACACGCTCGTCACCGCCGACACGCTGCGCGACATGTACACGACCGCCCACCCCCGGGCCCGCTAACCCCGCTTACCCCCCGTGAAACCGCAGTTGTGCATGTTATTCGTGCCGAATAACGCGCACAACTGCGGTTTCGCGGGGGAAGAAGGTGCGGGGGAGCGGCGATCCTGCCCGGATGAGCGGCATTCGCTCGCTACAATCGAACAAGCGAGTGGCGCAGGACGGATCGAGGACATTTCAGTGGCGAGTACGCAGACTGACCGGACACGACTCCCCGGTTTTGACGAGGTACCGCTCGGCCCCACCGGGCGGCCGAAGCAGGAATTCGAGCAACCGCAACCCCTGAAGAGCCATGGCCCGGCTCGGATCATCTCGCTCTGCAACCAGAAGGGCGGCGTCGGCAAGACGACGACGACCATCAACCTGGGCGCGGCCCTCGCCGGCTACGGCCGCCGCGTGCTCGCCGTCGACTTCGACCCGCAGGGCGCCCTCTCGGCCGGCCTCGGCGTGCCCACGCACGACGTCCCCACCATCTACGACCTGCTGCTCAGCGGGTCGAAGGACCCGTCCATCGCGATCCAGAAGACCGCGGTCGAGGGTCTGGACATCATCCCGGCCAACATCGACCTCTCCGCCGCCGAGGTGCACCTCGTCAACGAGGTCGCCCGCGAGCAGATCCTCGCCCGGGTGCTCCGCAAGGTGTCCGCCGACTACGACGTGATCCTGATCGACTGCCAGCCCTCGCTCGGCATCCTCACCGTGAACGCGCTCACCGCGAGCCACGGCGTGCTCATCCCGCTCGAATGCGAGTTCTTCGCCCTGCGCGGCGTCGCGCTGCTGATCGAGACCATCGACAAGGTTCGCGACCGCCTCAACCCGGCGATCGAGCTCGACGGCATCCTCGCCACCATGTTCGACTCCCGCACCCTGCACTCGCGCGAGGTGCTCGAGCGGGTCGTCGACGCGTTCGGCGACCGCGTGCTCGAGACGGTCATCGGCCGTACCGTGAAGTTCCCGGATGCCAGCGTCGCCGGCGTGCCGATCACCGATTTCGCGCCGGAGCACCCGGCCGCGAAGGCCTACATGCAGGTGGCGCGGGAACTGATCGACCGTGGCGCCGTCGCCTAACCCGGCTCTTTCACAGGCCGGCGAGCTGGAGATTTCGAGCTGCGCGGGTGGTACGCCGTTCCGCGCGTGGCACATCTCCCGCGAAGCGGCGCACGACCCGCGCATCGATCCAAACGGGCCGGTTTGACCTCGTGGACGAAAAATCTCCGCGGTCGCGAATTGTCCCGGCGACAACGGCCGTCCCGCCTAACCCGGCTGCAGCGCCCGCATTCTCGGTTGCCCTCGGCAACTTCGAGGGCCCGTTCGACCTCCTGCTCTCGCTGATCGGCAAGCACGAGCTGGACATCACCGACATCTCGCTCAGCCGGGTCACCGACGAGTTCATCTCCTACCTGCGCGGGCTGGATGCCACGGAGGAGCTCGACCAGGCCACCGAGTTCCTCGTCGTGGCGGCCACCCTTCTCGACCTCAAGGTCGCCGGGCTCCTGCCCCAGGGCGAACTCGTCGACGCCGAGGACGTCGCCCTGCTCGAGGCCCGCGACCTTCTCTTCGCCCGGCTGCTGCAGTACCGCGCGTTCAAGACCGCGTCGGCCTGGTTCCAGGGCCGGATCGACGTGGAGTCCTCCCGGCACGTGCGCTCGGTGCGGCTCGAGGAGAAGTACCGCAAGCAGACGCCCGAACTGGTCTGGACGCTCTCCGCCGCCGACTTCGGCGCCCTCGCGGCGCTGGCCCTCACCCCACGCGAACTGCCCACCGTGGGTCTCGACCACCTGCACGCTCCGCTGGTAAGCATCCGGGAACAGGCCGCCTACGTCGTGGCGATCCTGCGGGCGGGGGAGACGGTCTCGTTCCGGCAGCTGATCGTGGGCGCCGGGCAGAAGGGCGTCGTGATCGCCCGCTTCCTCGCCGTGCTCGAGTTGTACCGGCGCGGCGCCATCTCGTTCGACCAGCTGGAGCCGCTCGGCGAGCTGAACCTGCGCTGGAGCGCGGAGTCCTGGTCGGAAGAAACCCTCGCCAACCTCGGAGCCGACTATGACAACTGACACCGTGACAACCGACACCGCGCAGGCCGACACCGCGATCGACCGGCAGCTCGAGGCGATCCTCATGGTCGCCGACGAACCGCTCGGCCTGATCCACCTGGCCACGGCCGTCGACCGCCCGCTGAAAGAGGTGAGCGCGGCCGTCGCCCGCCTCGTCGCCGACTTCGACGGCACGGGCACAGTCACGGGCGGCACGATTCGCCGCGGCTTCGAGCTGCGCGAGGTCGCCGGGGGCTGGCGCATCTACGTGCGCGCCGAATACGACGCCGTCGTCGCCGACTTCGTGCTGATCCAGAACCCCAGCCGCCTCTCCCAGGCCGCGCTCGAAACCCTGGCTGTGATCGCCTATAAGCAACCGATCAGCCGCGGCGCGGTAGCCTCAATCAGGGCAGTTAACGTGGACTCCGTCGTGCGCACCCTCCTGGGCCGCGGCCTGATCACCGAGGCCTTCACCGACAGTGAGACCGGAGCCATCAACTACGGCACCACCGACCTGCTGCTCACCCAGCTTGGAATCAACTCGCTCGACGAGTTGCCGCACATTTCGCCGTTGCTCGCCGACGGCGCAGAAGGATTCGAGGACTTGAAATGACAACCGACCACGAGGGAACCCCTGATTTCGCGGGCAACCCGGATGCCGCAGCCGACGGAGTGCGCCTGCAGAAGGTCATGGCCTCCGCCGGCGTCGCCTCCCGGCGCGTCTCCGAAGACCTGATCATCTCCGGCCGGGTGCGCGTCAACGGAAAGGTCGTCACCGAGCTCGGCCGTCGCATCCACCCGGAGACCGACCAGGTCGCCGTCGACAATGTTGCCGTGCAGCTGGACACCAGCCGCCGCTACATCATGCTGAACAAGCCCGTCGGCGTCGTCTCCTCGATGCAGGACGAGAGCGGCCGCCCCGACCTGCGCGAGTTCACCGAGCAGTTCGAGGAGCGCCTCTTCAACGTGGGCCGCCTCGACGCGCAGACCTCCGGCCTGCTCATCCTCACCAACGATGGCGACCTGGCGCATGTGCTGGCGCATCCGTCGTTCGGCGTCTCGAAGACCTATATCGCCAAGGTCGAGGGCCGCGTCTCGGCGCAGACCATCGGCAAGCTGCAGACCGGAATCGAGCTCGACGACGGCCCGATCGCCGCCGACAAGGCCCGGATCCTCGCGAGCCCTCCCGGCGACGGCTTCAGCCTGGTCGAACTCACCCTGCACTCCGGCCGCAACCGCATCGTTCGGCGCATGCTGGAGGCCGTCGGCCACCCGGTCGTCGACCTGGTGCGCCGGCAGTTCGGGCCGCTGCACCTCGGCACGCTCCGCGCCGGCGACGTGCGCGAACTCACTAAAGTTGAACTCGGCGAGCTGCTCACCGTGTCGCGGGCCGGCGGCCGGGACGTAGCCGGCACGAAGTAACTCACCTCGTAACCAGGGTCGCCGGCCAGAGCGGCCCGGCCCCAGCAAATCGCGACGTCACACCTCGCGAAGTCAGGAGACGGCACGTGGCCGAGAGTCGCCTTGTCGGGCCCGTGCGCATCGTCGGCGTCGGACTGCTCGGAACCAGCATCGGCCTGGGCCTCCGTAACCGGGGGATCGAGGTCATCCTCGCCGACGCGTCGCCGACCAACCTCAGCATCGCCGTCGACTACGGCGCCGGCCGGGCCGCCGCCGCGGGCGACGCACCGCAGCTGGTCGTCGTCTGCGTGCCGCCGGACGTCACGGCCGAGATCGTCGCCCGCGAACTGGCATCCTTCCCCGGCGCCATCGTCACGGATGTCGCCAGCGTCAAGCTCGCCGTGCTCGACGACCTCCGCGCGAGCGGCGCCGACGTGTCCCGCTACATCGGCACCCACCCGCTCGCCGGCCGCGAACGCGGGGGACCGCTGGCCGGCCGGGCCGACCTGTTCATCGGGCGGCCCTGGGTGGTCGCCGGCCACGACGCGATCACCTACCAGCAGGCCACCGCGATCGACGACCTCATCCTCGACCTCGGCGCGACCATCGTCGAGATGACCGCGGAGGACCACGACCGCAGCGTCGCCCTGGTCTCCCACGTGCCCCAGGTCGTCTCCACGCTGATGGCCCGCCGGCTGACGGATGCCGCGGCCTCCTCGCTCAACCTCGCCGGCCAGGGCCTGCGCGATGTGACCCGGGTCGCGGCGAGCGACCCGGAGCTGTGGGTGCAGATCCTCGGCGCGAACGCGAAGCCGGTGCGCGACATCCTGCTCGCCTACCGCGACGACCTCGACCGCTTCATCGACGCCCTCGCCGACCCGGCAGCGCCCGGCGCCCGCCGCAAGCTGGCCGAGGAGCTCGCCGGCGGCAACGCCGGCGTTGCCCGGCTGCCCGGCAAGCACGGCCAGGACCGCCGCTTCGCGTCGATGATCGTGATGGTCGACGACCGGCCCGGCCAGATCGCGCGCCTGCTCAACGACATCGGCGACCTGGGTGTGAACCTGGAGGACCTCCGCCTCGAACACTCGCCCGGCGCTCAGCTGGGCCTGGCCGAAATTTCCGTTGTCCCCGAGGCGGTCTCCCGCCTCACCGAAGAGCTGGCCGCCCGCGGCTGGCGGATTGCTGGTTAACGTACATGGGCCGTCACGCCTTCCCCACCCTTGTCGCCATCGACGGGCCCGCCGGAAGCGGCAAGTCCAGCGTGAGCCGCGCCGTCGCCCGCAAACTCGGCTTCGCCTACCTCGACACCGGCGCCGCCTACCGGGCGCTGGCCTGGGCGATGCAGCACCGCAAGGTCGACACCAGCGACGTCGACGCGGTGATCGCGGAGCTGGCCGACTTCGACTACTCGATCGGCACCGACCCGGATGCCTCCGCCGTCACGGTCGGCGAGTCGGACGTGACCGAGGCCATCCGCGAGCCCGCCGTGTCGGCCGCGGTGAGCGCCGTCGCCCGCATCCCCGAGGTGCGCACACACCTGACCGAGCTGTTCCGGAGCATCGCCCGGGACGTGGACCGGCCCGGGATCGTGGTCGAGGGACGGGACATCACGACCATCGTCGCGCCGGAGGCAGAGGTACGAATCCTGCTCACGGCATCCGAGGAGGCTAGAATGGGTAGGCGCTCTGCGGAATTACCGACCGAATCGGCCGATACCGTGGCGGAGGCGTTGCGATCGAGGGATCGCGCTGACTCGCAGGTTGTCGATTTTATGAGCGCCGCAGACGGTGTGACGACCGTCGATTCCACCCATCTCGACTTCGAGCAGACCGTAGACGCGGTCATCGAGGTCATCAACACACGTACCGCGAGGAACTCGCATGACTAACAATATCGACGACGCGATCCCCGAGCTCGACAGCGAACTCGCATCCCGACTGTCCAACCTCGACGAAGACCTTGCGTCGCAGCGCGCCTCCGCGCTCCGCAGCGGCCTGGACGACTACGAGCTCGACGAGGAAGACTTCGACGTCCTCGAGACCGTCACGGATGACCCGAACGCGATCACATACCTCCCGGCCCTGCCGGTCATCGCCATCGTCGGCCGCCCGAACGTGGGCAAGTCGGCTCTGGTCAACCGCATCCTCGGCCGCCGCGAGGCCGTCGTCGAGGACACCCCCGGCGTGACGCGTGACCGCGTCACGTACAAGGGGGATTGGAACGAACGCAAGTTCAGCCTCGTCGACACCGGCGGCTGGGAACCCGACGCCCGCGGGATCGACGCATCCGTCGCCGCCCAGGCCGAGGTCGCGATCGACCTCTGCGACCTGGTCATGTTCGTCGTCGACGCCAACGTCGGCCCCACCTCGACCGATGAGGCCGTCGTGCGGATGCTGCGCAAGTCCGGCAAGCCGGTCTTCCTCGTCGCCAACAAGGTCGACGACATTCGCCAGGAGCCAGAGGCGGCCAGCCTGTGGGCCCTCGGCCTCGGCCAGCCGTGGCCGGTGTCCGCCCTGCACGGTCGCGGCGTCGCCGACCTGCTCGACGCGATCCTCAAGGAACTCCCCGAGATCTCCAGCGTCGCCAAGCAGGAGGTCGGCGGACCTCGTCGCGTCGCGATCCTCGGCCGCCCGAACGTGGGCAAGTCGAGCCTGCTGAACAAGGTCGTCGGTGAGGAGCGCGTCGTCGTCAACGACATCGCCGGCACCACCCGCGACCCGGTCGACGAGCAGGTCGAACTCGGGGGCAAGGTGTGGCGCTTCGTCGACACCGCCGGCATCCGTCGTCGCGTGCACCTCTCGCAGGGCGCCGACTTCTACGCCTCGCTGCGCACCAGCGCCGCGCTGGAAAAGGCCGAGGTCGCCATCGTGCTGATCGACGTCACCGAGGTGATCAGCGAGCAGGACATTCGCGTGATCGACCTGGTGCTCGAATCGGGCCGCGCCCTCGTGCTCGCCTTCAACAAATGGGACCAGCTCGACGACGACCGTCGCCGCTACCTCGAGCGTGAGATCGAACAGGACCTGGCCCACGTGGCCTGGGCCCCCCGCGTGAACATCTCCGCCAAGACCGGCCGCCACATGGAGAAGCTCGTCCCGGCCCTCGAGCTCGCGCTCGAGTCGTGGGACACCCGCATCCCCACCGGCAAGTTCAACGCGTTCCTCGCCGAGCTCGCAGCGGCGCACCCGCACCCCGTGCGCGGCGGCAAGCAGCCGCGCATCCTGTTCGGCACCCAGGCCTCCAGCCGCCCGCCGACCTTCGTGGTGTTCACCACCGCGTTCCTCGACCCGGGCTACCGCCGCTACATCCAGCGTCGCCTGCGCGAGATCTGGGGCTTCGAGGGAAGCCCGATCAACCTCAGCATGCGCGTGCGCGAGAAGCGCAAGCGCTAAGCAGTCGCTCGACAGAAACGCGCGCGCCCTTCGGGTCGCGCGCGTTTCGCGTACCTCGCCCCGCGGGTCGAGCCTCTCGAGAGCTGGGTGGATGTCGCCCATTCCCAGCTGACTTGCGGAGAAAGTACCTTCGTTGGGCAATCTAAGGTACTTTTTCCGCAACTCAACTGTCAGCAACTCGACTGTCAGCGGCGGCCCGGGGAGGGCGCGATCAGCGGTTCGGGGCGGGCACCGGACGCTCCGGCGCGTGCAGACGGGTCATGATCGTCGTGATGCCGGCCGGGCGCCGGTTTTTTGTCATCAGCGAGACGCCGATCATCACGGCGAAGGCCGCCGGCACGCTCCAGGCCGCGGGCTGCGCCAGCAGGTCTCCCATCGGCCCGGCCTCGGCTCCCAGCGCGCGGCTGAGCATGATCGAGCCGCCGCACAGGATGGCGCCGGCCAGCATCCCGGCGATCGCGCCGGCGTCGGTCAGGCCGCGCCACCAGATGCCGAGCAGCAGCAGCGGGCAGATCGTCGACGCGGTGAAGGCGAAGACCAGGCCCACGCTTCCGGCCAGTTGCGTCGTGTCGGTCAGCAGGGCGACGCCGAGCGGCACCAGGGAGGAGAACACCGCGGCCAGCCGGAAGCCGCGCACACGTCCGCCGAGCATGTCCTGGCTGATCACGCCCGCGACGGAGACCACGAGCCCCGACGTGGTCGAGAGGAACGCGGCGAAAGCCCCGGCGATGACGAGCGCCGTGAGGGCGTCGCCGGCCAGCCCGGGGATCAGCCGACCGGGCAGCAGCAGGACCAGGGCATCCGGTGAGCCGCTGGTCGCGAGGTCGGGCATGAAGGCGCGCCCCACCACCCCGTAGAGGGTGGGGAAGAGGTAGAAGACCGACAGCAGCCCGAGCACGATCAGCGTCGTGCGCCGGGCCGACGGGCCGTCCGGGTTCGTGTAGAAGCGCACCAGCACGTGCGGCAGGCCGAGCGTGCCGAACAGCAGGGCGATCACGAGCGAGATGTTCCGGTACGCACCGGCGGTGGGGGAGCCGACCGGTTCGGCTGCGAACGGCTCGGCGACGGCGGGAACCGTCAGCCCCGAATTGGCCATGACGATCAGCACGAAGACGATCGGCACGGCGATCGCCGTGAGCTTGAGCCAGAACTGGAACGCCTGCACGAACGTGATCGAGCGCATCCCGCCGGTCACGACGGTGATGCACACCACGACGGCCACGGCCACGGAGCCGACCCACGGCGGCAGCCCGGTGGCGATACGGATGGTCAGGGCGGCGCCCTGGAGCTGCGGCACGATGTACAGCCAGCCGACGAGCACGACGAGCAGGCTGGTGATCCGCCGTGCCGCCGGGGACTCCAGGCGCGCCTCGGTGAAGTCGGGAATCGTGTACGCCCCCGAGCGCCGAAGCGGTGCGGCCACGAAGAGGAGCAGCATCAGGTAGCCGGCCGTGTAACCGATCGGGAACCAGAGCGCATCCGCCCCGGAGATCAGGATCAGCCCGGCGACGCCGAGGAAACTGGCGGCGGAGAGATATTCGCCGCCGATTGCTGAGGCGTTCCACCAGGGCCGAACCGTGCGCGAGGCGACATAGAAGTCCTCGGTGGTCCGCGAGATCCGCAGCCCGTAGAAGCCGATCAACGCGGTCACGGCGAACACCCCGATGATGGCCGCGTACCCCACACCGGCGTTCACTCGTCCTCCTCGACCAGGTCGAGGTAGCGGGCCTCGTTGCGGGAGGCGGTGCGCACGTACAGCCAGGCGCTCAGCCCGATGAGCGGATAGACGCCGACTCCGAGCAGCAGCCAGACGAAGGGCACCCCGAGGAACTCCGCCCGGTTGAGGCCGGGAACCCAGGCCAGGAGCAGGGGAAAGGCCAGCAGCACCAGCAGGAAGCCGACGGCGACGACCACAGCGAGCCTGAGCTGCGAGCGGATGAGGGAGCGCACGAACACCTGGCCCACCTCGGACTGCTCCGCGACTTCACGGGCGACCGGGTAGCCGGACGGCGCCCGGCTGGCCTGGGATCTGGGCGCGGTGACCCGCACCCGCTTCGGCGGCTGCCCGGGGGCATCCTCCCGGCTCATCTGGCGCGGCTCATCTGGCCAGGCTCATTGGCGCGGCTCATGTCGAGGGCCGGATGCGCGTGGCCTCGAGCTTCTCCCGGAGGGCCGGCAGGTGCCGGCGGCTGACCGGCAGTTCGGCGCCGTTGGCGGTGATCGTCGGCTGGGCGGCGCCGAGTTTCGCCTGGGTGACGTGCGTCATCGACACCAAATAGGACCGGTGGATGCGGAGGAACCCGGCCTCGGCCCACTGCTTCTCCAGCTCGGCCAGCGGCACCCGGATCAGGTAGCTCGATTCCTCGGTGTGCAGCCGGGCATAGTCGCCCTGGGCCTGCACATAGCGCACGTCGTCGCGGCGGATCATCTTCTTCATGCCGCCGAGATCCACGGTGATCACCGACGCGGGGACGGTCTCCGCGATCGCCAGCGTTTCCATCACCCGGCCGACCGAGGTGGCCAGCCGTTCGGCGCGAACGGGCTTGAGCAGGTAGTCGACGGCGGCCAGGTCGAACGCCTTCACCGCGTGGTCCTCGTCTGCGGTGACGAAGACGACGGCGGGGGAGTTGCCGGCGCGGGACACCGCGCGCGCGATGTCGAGGCCCGACAGCCCGGGCATGTGGATGTCCAGGAACAGCGCGTCCACGCGTTCGTGGTCGAGGATGCGCAGGGCCTCCGAGCCGGACGAAGCCCGGAGGATGGTGCCGATCCTCTCGTCCTTGCCGAGCAGGAAGGCCAGCTCGTCGAGGGCGGGCGGTTCATCATCGGCGATGAGCACAGTGATCATGCCGACAGTCTGTCAGTCAGGGAACCGAGGTCCGGCCGGGGCTGGGACTTGGGCACGCGCATGGTGATCAGCGTTCCGGCGCCGGGGGCCGTGTCGACCACCAGCCCGTGGTCGTCGCCGTAGACCTGGCGCAGCCGCGCGTCGACATTCCGAAGCCCCACGTGATCGCTGTCGCTGTGGCCGGCGAGCACCGCACGCAGGTGCTCCGGTTCGATCCCGACGCCGTCGTCCTCGATCGTGACCTCCACGAAGGCCCCGGCAGCCTGGGCGGTGATCGCGATGTGGCCGATGCCTTCCTTGTCCTCCAGCCCGTGGCGCACGGCGTTCTCCACCAGCGGCTGCAGGCTGAGGAAGGGGATCACCGTGCTCAGCACCTCCGGCGCGATGGTCAGGGTGACCAGCAGCCGGTCGCCGAAGCGGGCGCGTTCGAGCTTCAGGTAGTGCTCGATGCAGCGCAGCTCCTCGGCGACGGTGGTGAAGTCGCCGTGGCGGCGGAACGAGTACCGGGTGAAGTCGGCGAATTCCAGCACCAGGTCACGGGCCTTGGCCGGGTCGGTGGTGATGAAGGATGCGATGGCGTTGAGCGAGTTGTAGATGAAGTGCGGGCTGATCTGCGCCCGCAGAGCGCGCACCTCGGCCTCCATCAGGAGCGTGCGGGAGGACTCCAGTTCGGCCAGTTCGACCTGCGCAGCCACCCAGTCCGCCACCTCACTGGTGGCGCGCACCAGGCCCGGCTTCGCCCGCGGCGCGTAGGCGACCAGTGCTCCCACGATGCGCGATCCGGCCCGGATCGGGGCCACGACGGCTTCCTTGAGTTCGGCCTGGTGAACCACGGCCTCACGGAACACCTGGGTGCGGCCGGTGGCCAGAACCTTGGCGGCCAGGCCGAGGGCGCCCTCCCGGTGCGCTTCCCCGATGCCGTCCCAGGCGAGTACGCCGGCGACATCCGTGATGGCCACGGCCTCGCAGCCGAGCAGGCTGCGCAGGTGCTTGCTGGCCTTCGCCGCGCCGACGGGCTCGAGTCCGTTGCGCAGGTGTTGGCCGGCCAGTGAGGCGGAGTGGAGCGTCGTGTAGGTGGCCCGTTCGGCGTCCGTGCCGAGCTCCCGCCACGAGCGGAGCAGTTTGAATCCGATGGCGCCGACGAGCGCGATTGTGAGGGTGATGACGAGGACGCCGATGACGGCCACGGCGAGCAACTGCGACTCGGGCATGCTGCCAACCCTAACCGGCGCCGCCGCAGAACTCACCGTTCGGCGCAGGCTGACCGCCGTTCGTCGATCCGCCCCGGCCGGGACGGCCTCGCGGGTGCCCGGGTAGGGGAGAGTGATCGGCACCGCATAAGAACCAGCGGTCTGCGTGCACGCTCTATCAATGTTGAGGAGAACATCATGGGCAATGTCGCCCTGAAAGAGGAAGAAGTCGTCGTTTCGGCGGAAACCTTCCACCAAGTGCAGGAATCGGAAGAGTTCCAGGAGCTGCGCAAACGTCATCGCAGCTTCGTCTTCCCCCTGGCCATCGCCTTCCTGCTCTGGTACTTCGCCTACGTGCTGCTCGCGGGCTACGCCCACGACTTCATGTCGATCAAGGTCTTCGGCAGCGTCAACGTCGGCCTGCTGCTCGGCCTGCTGCAGATCGTCAGCACGTTCGCGATCACGACCTGGTACGTCAGCTACGCCGGTCGCCGGCTCGACCCGATCGCCTCGAAAATCCGCCACGAGATCGAGGGCCCGCTCGCCGCTGCCACGAAGGAGTCCAAGTGAATATCCACCTCGCAGCCGCGGCGACATCCCCGGGTAACCCGATCCTGAACATCAGCATCTTCGGCGCCTTCGTCGCCATCACGCTGATCATCGTTGTGCGCGCCAGCCGCAACAACAAGACGGCCGCCGACTACTACGCGGCCGGCCGCTCCTTCACCGGAGGCCAGAACGGCACCGCCATCGCCGGCGACTACCTCTCCGCCGCCTCGTTCCTCGGCATTGTCGGAGCCATCGCCATCACCGGCTACGACGGCTTCATGTACTCCATCGGCTTCCTGGTGGCCTGGCTCGTCGCGCTCCTGCTCGTCGCGGAACTGCTCCGCAACACGGGCAAGTACACGATGGCGGATGTCCTCTCCTTCCGTCTGAAGCAGCGCCCGGTTCGGATTGCGGCCGCGATCACCACCCTGGTGGTCTGCTTCTTCTACCTGCTGGCCCAGATGGCCGGTGCCGGCGGACTCGTCGCGCTGCTGCTCGGCATCAACGACAAGCTCGGCCAGTCCGTGGTCATCGTCGTCGTCGGCGCCCTGATGATCGTCTACGTGCTCATCGGCGGAATGAAGGGCACGACCTGGGTGCAGATCATCAAGGCCGTGCTGCTCATCGCCGGCGCCGCCGTGATGACCGTCTGGGTGCTCGCCCTGCACGGCTTCAACTTCTCCACCCTGCTCGACGCCGCCGTGTCCACGGCCAACAACCCGGAGATCCTGAACCCGGGGCTGAAGTACGGCCTGAATGACATCACCAAGCTCGACTTCATCTCCCTGGCCCTGGCCCTCGTGCTCGGCACCGCGGCGCTGCCGCACGTGCTGATGCGGTTTTACACGGTGCCGACGGCCAAGGAAGCCCGCCGCTCGGTGGTCTGGGCGATCTGGCTCATCGGTGGGTTCTACATCTTCACCCTCGTGCTCGGCTATGGCGCGGCAGCCCTCATCGGTGCCGACCGGATCCTCGCCTCCCCGGGTGGCGTCAACTCCGCCGCTCCGCTGCTGGCCTTTGAGCTCGGCGGTCCGCTGCTGCTCGGCCTGATCTCCGCGGTTGCGTTCGCGACGATCCTGGCCGTTGTGGCCGGCCTCACCATCACGGCCGCGGCATCCTTCGCCCACGACATCTACGCCAGCGTGGTCAAGAAGGGCAACGCCCGTCCGGAGGACGAGGTCAAGGTGGCCCGTCGCACGGTGATCATCATCGGCGTCGTCGCGATCATCGGCGGCATCGGCGCCAACGGCCAGAACGTGGCCTTCCTCGTCGCCCTGGCCTTCGCCGTCGCGGCCTCGGCCAACCTGCCGACGATCCTGTACTCGCTGTTCTGGAAGAAGTTCAGCACCCAGGGCGCCGTGTGGAGCATGTACGGCGGACTGGCCTCGGCCATCCTGCTGATCGCGTTCTCTCCGGTCGTCTCCGGCACGGAAACGTCGATGATCCCCGGAGCGGACTTCGCGATCTTCCCGCTGAGCAACCCGGGACTCGTCTCCATCCCGCTGGCCTTCATCCTGGGCTGGCTCGGCACCGTGCTGGACAAGGTCCCGCGCGACATCGCCAAGCAGGCTGAAATGGAAGTTCGTTCGCTCACCGGTGTTGGCGCCGAGAAGGAGGCGGTGGACCACTGATGTCCAGGGAATCGATGACCAGCGAATCGATCACCAGGGAATCGATCACCCGGGACGGGCCGGATGTCGCGCGCACCTTCGCGCCGACCGAGCACTTCCAGGCCCAGGCCAACGCCGACGCCTCGCACTACGAGCACGCCGACCGCGACAGCGAGCACTTCTGGGCCACGCAGGCCGAGAACCTCGTCTGGACGCAGCCATGGGACGAGGTGCTCGACTGGTCGAACCCGCCGAACGCCCGCTGGTTCCACGGCGGCAAGCTCAACGTCGCCTACAACTGCGTCGACCGTCACGTCGAGTCGGGGCACGGCGAGCAGGTGGCGCTGCACTGGGTGGGGGAGCCCGGTGACACCCGCGACATCACCTACGCGCAGCTCAAGGACGAGGTCAGCCGGGCGGCCAACGCGCTCAGCTCGCTCGGCCTGGTCGCGGGGGACCGGGTCGTCATCCAGCTGCCGATGATCCCGGAGGCGGTCGTCTCCATGCTCGCCTGTGCTCGTCTGGGCCTCGTGCACAGCGTCGTCTTCGGCGGATTCTCGCCGGCGGCGCTGCGCGCCAGGGTCGACGACGCCGAGGCGAGAGTCGTCATCACCTCAGACGGGCAATACCGGCGAGGGGCCGGCGCACCGATGAAGGCGAATGTCGACGAGGCGCTGGTGGGCGCCGAAACGGTGGAGAAAGTCATCGTGGTGCGGCGTGTGGGGGAGCCGGTCGCGATGCAGGAGGGGCGGGACCTCTGGTGGGACGAGTTCGTCGCCTCCCAGTCGCCCGAGCACGAGCCGGAGTCGTTCGACTCGGAGCATCCGCTGTTCATCTTGTACACGTCGGGCACGACCGGTAAGCCCAAGGGGATTCTGCACACCTCGGGCGGATACCTCACCCAGGTCGCGTACACGCATCGCGTGGTCTTCGACCTCAAGCCCGACACGGATGTCTACTGGTGCGGCGCCGACATCGGCTGGATCACCGGGCACAGCTACATCGTGTACGGGCCGCTGGCCAACCGCGCCACCCAGGTGATGTACGAGGGAACGCCGAACACGCCCCACGAGGGGCGGCACTTCGAGATCATCGAGAAGTACGGCGTGACCATCTACTACATCGCGCCGACGCTGATCCGCACCTTCATGAAGTGGGGCGAGCACATTCCCCAGGGGTACAACCTCGAGTCGGTGCGCCTGCTCGGCAGTGTGGGGGAGCCGATCAACCCGGAGGCGTGGATGTGGTACCACACGCACATCGGCCGGGGCACGACACCGATCGTCGACACGTGGTGGCAGACGGAAACCGGTGCGATCATGATCACGCCGCTGCCCGGCGTCACCGCCACGAAGCCGGGCTCGGCGCAGGTGGCCCTGCCCGGGATCTCGGTGCAGATCGTCGACGACCACGGTGCGCAGGTCGAGGCGGGCGAGGGCGGTTACCTCGTCATCGACAAGCCCTGGCCGGCCATGTCGCGCGGCATCTGGGGCGAACCGGAACGCGCCCAGGAGGTTTACTGGGACCGGTTCAAGGCGCAGGGCTACTACTTCGCCGGGGACGGGGCGAAGTACGACGAGCACGGTGACATCTGGCTGCTCGGCCGGGTCGACGATGTGATGAACATCTCGGGCCACCGGATCTCGACGGTGGAGGTGGAGTCGGCTCTCGTCTCCCACCCCGCCGTGGCCGAGTCCGCCGTGGTGGGGGCCTCGGACCCGACGACCGGCCAGTCGATCGTGGCGTTCGTGATCCTGCGTGACCGGAACGAGGGCGACATCGTCGACCGGGACGCCATCATCGCGAGCCTGAGCGCCCACGTCGTCGCGGAGATCGGGCCGATCGCCCGGCCGAAGCGGATCCTCGTCGTGCCGGAGCTGCCGAAGACCCGGTCGGGAAAGATCATGCGCCGGCTGCTGCGGGATGTGGCCGAGGGCCGCGACATCGGCGATGTCGCAACCCTGGCCGACACCTCCGCGATGCGCACCATCGCGACGAGCATGGCCGGCACGCCGACCGCCTAGGTCGTTCGCTGAGAGAGTGGCGGCGGGCGCATTGCGTCCGTCGCCACCCCCGGTGATCGAGCCCCCGGTGGTCGCGCCCCCAGCGCCCGCGCCTGCTCCACCGCCCCGCGCAGCACCGTTGCTCGAGCCCCCGATGGTCGAGAACGGTGCGAGAGCACCTCGCATGAAATCCCCGCGCCCTTGCCGGACATGCCTCAGTATGAGAGTTGTGACCGACACCGAGCGCGAGAAGCGCATGCGCAACCTCGTCGCGCTCGTCGTCGACCCCGTGCGCCGCTACCTGTATCGCCGCACCGACGCCGCGACGGCCGACGACGTGATCGGCGACACCCTGCTGGTGTGCTGGCGCCGCCTCGACGAGGTGCCCGACGACGCCCTCCCCTGGGCGATCGTCGTCGCTCGACAGTGCCTCAGCAACGCCCGACGCGCCGAGCGTCGCCGCGCCCGTCTCATCGGCCGCATCATCGCCATCGACCCGCCGCCGGCCGCTGCGGACGAGAACCCCGCAGCATCCACCGTCGATGAAGGCACCGCCGATGCGGCCCGCGTGACCGCAGCCCTCGCCGGCCTGCGTCGAGACGATGCCGAGATCCTGCGGCTGTGGGCGTGGGACGAGTTGACGAGCCCGCAGATTGCCGTCGTGCTCGGCATCAGCGCGAACGCAGCGGCCATCCGGCTGCACCGCGCGAAGGCGCGCCTCAAGCAGGAGCTACTGAAATCCGGCAACCCGACCGGACATGTACCTTACGACGAAGGGAGCGAAGATGCACGACGATGACCGTGCGCTGCGCGATCAGCTTCGCGCCGCCGATCCGGCCCGCGCGCTGCCCCCTGCCTCACCGACGTGGCTCGACCACAGAATGGAGGAGATCATGACCGACCAATCCTCACCCACCACGACCGCCACGCCCGAGGCGCCGCGACCCGCCTTCCGGCGGTGGATGCCGGTGGTCGGCGTCGCCGCCGGCCTCGCCATCGCCGCCGCAATCGTCGCGCCCCTCGTCCTCCGCGGCCCGGAACCCACCGTCGAGGCGCTGCAGCCTCCCATGGACGGAGGCCTCGCGAGCGGCAGCTGCCTCGTGCTCGAGCCGGCGACCGTCGCGGCGCAGGAGCAGGCGTTCGCCGCGACGGTGCTGCAGATCCAGGGCGACACCGTTCTGCTGGAGGTCACGGAGCGCTTCGCCGGTGACGTTGCCGACCGTGTGGAGGTGACGCAGGTCGACGCGATAACCTCCGACTTCTCGGGCGTGCCCTTCGAGGTCGGCCAGAGCTACCTCGTCGGCGCGGTCAATGGAACGATCACCGGTTGCGGCGTCACCGGGGCCGACAGCGCCGAACTCCGCGCGGTCTATGACGCAGCGTTCCCTGGCTGATCCACGCCCGCGAGAGCGGCTGACGGGAACAGTGCGTGGAATCGTCCCATCTGGTCGGGGAAGGCCACGGCGGTCTGTGCGACCGCGGTGGCGTTCCCCATATCCTCGTCGGCAAGTGAGGCTTGTCTGACTTGCGAGAAGTTCGCATCACGTGCTGGACACCGAACGTGAGTCGCCGTGGCCCGGGGTATGCCCCAACCATCACGCAGCAACAATTCGAGGTCACGAACGGACGCGGAAGCCGCAGAAAACAGAAATCGCTCCTGAGAATTCTCAGGAGCGATTTCTTCTTGTTTCTGTTTCTGTTCTGTTTGGTCGGGCTGACAGGATTTGAACCTGCGACCCCCTGACCCCCAGTCAGGTGCGCTACCAAGCTGCGCTACAGCCCGCCGTCCCAGCGACTGCAGTTTCACGAAGAAACACGCGGGAGACAACTGGACTAGCTTACCGCCATCATGGGGGTGCCGCAGACCTCTTCTGGGGTGCCCAGTCGTTATTCGGCCTTCAGCGTCCACTGGCCGCCGGCGTTGACCACGATCACCGAGGGTCCGGAGCTGAGCGGGACCGTGCCCGAATAGGCGCCGATCTCGTTGATGAGCAAACCGAAGCTGAAGTCCTCCCCAGTCTGCTCGGTCACCGCGAAGTTGCTGGAACCCGCATGTGTGGCGGCGAGCTTCCCGGCGGGCCCTTCATAGAGGAACACTCGGTCTCCGGCACCCGAGGCGAGGAGCGTTGGTGCTGCGGAGATCGGAGCGATGGTCACGCTCCATTTTCCGTCTGCCGAGATCTCAAGAGTCGTGCCGTCTCCCAGGGAGTTGAAGCCGAAGGCGCTCGTCCCCGTGTACCTGCCGATGGTGTTCACCAGCAGCTGGCCGGTGGAGGCATTCGACGCGTCGAGCACCGAGATCGCGAAGTTGCTGCCGCCGTCGTGCGTGGCGGTCACGATTCCGGCCGTTGCACCGGCCGGGATGGTGACGAGGTTGTCGCCGGTTCCCGTCTGAGTGACCGGGGCGAAGGTGCCGAAGCTGTCGTCCGCCCAGGACTGGACCGTTGCTGCCTCCGCGGGCGCCTCTTCAGCGGGTTCCTCCTCGGCGGGGGCCGGGGCATCCTCGTTCTCCAGGGGGGCGACGGCCGCCGGGCTGTCGCTCGGGCTCGCCGCGTTGGTGACACCCGAGATGATCATGGACAGCACGATCCCGACGGCCGTGATGATCCAGGCGATCTTCTTGTTGGTGTCGTACCCGGCGAGCTTCCGGCCCTGCTTGTCCCGCTGGGCGCCTGCGAGAACGAGGATCAGGTCGACGAGCCACCAGATGCCGAACCCGGAGAGAGTGAACAGTTTGAGCAGGCCCGTGCCGACCTTGCCGAGGTAGAAACGGTCCACGGCGAAGAACCCGAGCAGCCACGCGAACAGCCAGGTGACCACGAAGGACTTGTCCGACACGACCGCATTGCCGAGGCCCTCTGGCGAATAACCCTGCGGTGCGGTGTAAGTCGGCGGGATCTGCTGCTCACGCTGATCGTTCGGGATGCCGGCCGGGGTCGAAAGCTGGTTGTTCTCACTCATTGTGCTGTTCTCCTTGTGTTGGCTGTGCGTGGGGTTACGGTGTTGGTCGTTCGGCGGGGCCGTGCCGGTCATTTGTCCACAACCTCGATCACGATGTCGAGGCCGTCGTCCGGGTGATACCCCCACGACGCGGAGAACTGATCCCACGTCGCGGTCTGGCGTCCGTCGAGGGCGCGGGTGCTGTCCATGCGGTTGATGACACTGTCGGGGGTGTCGAGCTCCCCGAAGATGCACACGATGTCGGAAAGCTCGGCGCCCTCCGTCTCTTCGCCCTCGCTCTTCATCGAGATGCTTCGGCCTTCATCGCCGACGTCGATCCAGGAGTTGGTTTCGACGTCGCACGCCGTGGCGGCGTCCGCCATCGGGCTGGGCGCCACGAGCGATCCGACGCCGCCGGCAACGGATGCGACGAGGAGCGAGCCGACGATGCCGACGACGAGACCGAGCCCCATTCCCGTCGCGCCGAGCCGGAGCTCCCGGCGGGTGAACGCCGGCGGCCCCTCCGCCGCGGATGCAGGTGCAGGTGCAGGTGCAGCTGCCGACTCGGGTGGCGGGGCAACCGTCGCTTCATCCGTCGCAACGCCGTTCTCATTTTCTGTCATGTGCGTCATTCCTGGTCGTTTGCTTGCGGGGGAGTGGTGGGGGCAGGCGACGAGCGGTCGGATCCCCCCGGCGACCATTCGCCGCCTGCCAGCGCCCGGACCTTCCGGAGAACCAGGCGCAACATCAAGCTAGGGTGCACCGAGTGGCCTCACCGGGAAGAGGCGTGATAACAGGGGTTATCAGCAAATGGTGTCCGAAGCGTAGGCGCCGTGCCCTAGCCTGAACTCACACGACGAGAAGGGGGACGCGAATGAGCATGATCGATCCCGCCCTCCTCATGACGATGTCCGACATCGCGGCCCTCGCCCGAGTGCAGCGCCCGGTCGTCTCGGTGTGGCGCACCCGTGCGGCCAGGACCGATTCGCCGTTTCCTGCCCCGGTGACTCGTCGACAAGGGCAGGACCTGTTCGCCGCCGGTCAGGTGGCGGACTGGCTCACCGCAACCCATCGCGGCAACAACCCCGAGGCATCGGCGGATGCCGCGGCCCACGGCGCTCTCGACGGTGCGGCCCAAGCCACGGAAGCGACGTTTCGCGCCGTCACGGCTCTTCTCGCGCTGCGGAGCGTCGCGGGCGTTCCGCTCGGCAGCCTCTCCGCCGACGATCTCCTCGACACCGCCGACGAGCACGACCCCGACGACGACATGCTCTACCGAGAGGTGGAAGGCGCCGGCGACGCGCTGCCTCGACTTGCGGCCTACGTCGACGTCCTCGTAGAAGCCGCCTACAGCGAGGCCGGAGCGTTCGAGCGGCTCCTGGCCGACCGGTTCAGGCTCGACCTGCGCGACCTCGGCGATACGGCACTCAACGGCCCCGGTCTTGCTCTCATGGCCTGGACTGCGGCGGCGCTCGCCGCTACCCAGACCGGCGACCCCGTCTTCGTCGATCCGACGGGCAGCGCGAGTGACATCGTCCTGGCCATCGCTGGCGCCGCAGCCGAAGGAACATCCGGGGAGTTGGCTGTACTCACCGCCAACGGCGACAGCGACGTCGCGCGGCTGCTGCGGCGACGACTGCTCGTTCACCGCATCACGCGCGCGGGCCTCGAGGTCCAAGATTCCGGGGGCTTCGCGGTCGCGGGTCATGCCGTGCACGCCACCCAGTTCCCCCCGGCGCACAACGCCGCCATGACCCCCGCCGAGATCCTCGCGGCGATCGACCAGATCGTTCTGCAGATGGACAACGCACAGCTGGGGGTGATCATGGCGCCGGCATCCGTGCTGACTGACGCGGGCCTTACCCGTGACGCCGACGAGCTGCGTTCCACGATTCTGCGGTCGGGTCGCGTGCGAGCGATCGTGCGCCTGCCGGCCGGCTTGCTCTCGCACAAGCCCCAGCAGCACCAGGCACTGTGGGTGCTGGGGCCCGCTTACGCCCACGTGGAACTGGCCGAGCGCTGGGCCATGGTCGCGGACCTCACCACGATCAGCCTGGGGCCCGCGGTGATCGCCGACCTCGTGAGCGACCTCGTCGCCGCGCTCGGTGATCGCGCCACGGTGCGTGCGCACTCCTTCCGCTTCGCGCAGGTCGTGCCGACGCGCACACTTCTTGCGACTCGAGACTCTCTCGTGGCGGGGGCGAGGACCGTTACTCATGCGTCAGCACCGCAGGGCGCCGCGCTCGCCGTGCGCGTCGAGGAGCTCCTGGGGGCTTTGGCCTACGCGGGCCCTGTGACGGATGCCCCGAGCCTGGCCCGGATCGCCATCGAACCGACCAGCCGAGCCGGCACAGCCGCCACTGGAACCGTCGAACAGCTCATGGCGGCCGGACACCTCCGGTACATCGCCGGCAACCGCCTCGAGGCGAGCGACATCGTCGAGGACCAGGCCCAGGCCGCGGGCATCCGCATCATCGCCCCCGCCGAGGTTCTCGGCGAGCACCCGCTCGGGCGACGCCGCATTGACCGGCTCCGCTTTGCGGCCGGCTATTCCGCGGGCCGGGTGACCGAGCCCGGCGACGTCGTCTTCTGCACCGCACCCCGCGTCGCCGCGATCGTCGACGCGGAGGGGACCTCCGTGGTCGCCTTCCCGGCGCGGATCCTGCGGATCAACCGAGACGACCCCAACGGGCTCGTCAGCGAGATGCTTGCCGCCGACATCACGGCGCTGCCCGCGGGCCACCGGCGGTGGCGGCGGTGGCAGCTGCGCCGGGTGCACCACCGGCAGCGCGCCGCGCTCGCCGGGGTCATGGCCTCGATACGGTTGGAGCACGAGCAGACGCGCGATCGCCTCGCCCAGCTCGACGAACTCAACACCTTGGTCATGGCCGGAGTTGCCGCAGGGACCCTCACACTCACTCTCGACTCAGAATCACTCGCTCCATTGGAAGGAACCTCCTAGTGCCCCCGAAGACAAAGGTCGCCGCGCTGCCGTCGACGATGAAAGAGCTGAAGGACACCCTCTGGAAGGCCGCCGACAAACTGCGCGGCTCGATGGATGCCTCGCAGTACAAGGACGTCATCCTGGGGCTCGTCTTCCTCAAGTACGTGTCCGACGCCTTCGACGAGCGGCGGGAGCAGATCCGCACCGAGCTCGAGGCCGACGGCCTCAACGAAGACCAGATCGGTCAGCTCATCGACGACGTCGACGAGTACACCGGCCGGGGCGTGTTCTGGGTGGCCGCCCGCGCCCGCTGGAGCTACCTCGCCGAGAACGCGAAGGGCCTGCCGGCCGCCCCAGGGGAGGCGCCAAAGTCGATCGGCCTGCTCATCGACGAGGCAATGGACCTCATCTCCGCCGACAACTCCGCCCTCGCCGGTTCACTGCCGCGCATCTACAACCGCGACAACGTCGATCAGCGCCGAATCGGTGAGCTGCTCGATCTGCTCAACTCGGCCCGCTTCACCGGCCACGGCGCCACGAAGGCGCGCGACATCCTCGGCGAGGTGTACGAATACTTCCTGGAGAAGTTCGCGCACGCCGAGGGCAAGCGCGGCGGCGAGTTCTACACGCCCGCCGGCGTCGTCCGCGTGCTCGTCGAAGTGCTCGAACCCTCACACGGCCGCGTGTACGACCCGTGCTGCGGCTCGGGCGGCATGTTCGTGCAGACCGAGAAGTTCCTCGAGGCGCACCAACAGGAAGGCTCAAACATCTCCGTCTACGGGCAGGAGCTCAACGAACGCACCTGGCGGATGGCCAAGATGAACCTCGCCATACACGGACTGAACGGCAACCTCGCCAGCCGCTGGGGCGACACCTTCGCCCGCGACCAGCACCCCGACCTGCAGGCCGACTTCATCATGGCCAACCCGCCCTTCAACATTAAGGACTGGGCTCGCAGCGAGAGCGACCCGCGGTGGAAGTACGGCGTGCCCCCAGCCGGCAACGCCAACTACGCGTGGATCCAGCACATCATCTCCAAGCTCGCCCCCGGCGGCAGCGCCGGCGTGGTGATGGCCAACGGCTCAATGTCGTCGAACTCCGGCGGCGAGGGCGAGATCCGCGCCCAGCTGGTCGAGGCCGACCTCGTCTCTTGCATGATCGCGCTGCCCACCCAACTCTTCCGCAGCACAGCAATCCCGGTCTGCACCTGGTTCTTCGCCAAGGACAAGACCGCCGGCGAGTACGGCAGCATCGACCGCACCGGCCAAGTGCTCTTCATCGACGCCCGCAACCTCGGCCACATGGTCGACCGGGCCGAGCGGGCGCTCTCCGACAAGGACATCGCCAAGATCGCCGGCACCTATCACGCGTGGCGCGGCACCAAATCGGCAACGGATGCCGCTCTCACCTACTTAGACGAACCCGGGTTCGCCTACTCCGCGGCTCTGACCGAGATCAATGCCGCGGACTACGCGCTCAGCCCCGGCCGTTACGTCGGCGTCGCTGACGTGGAGGATGACGGCGAGCCGGTCAACGACAAGATCGCGCGGCTGAGTGAGGAGCTGTTCGCACTGTTCGATGAATCGGAAAAGCTTGCGGAGGTCGTTCGCGAGCAGCTTGGAAGGGTTTCATGACCCTGCCTCAAGCGTCGACACTTGACTGTTACTTGAACTTTCGCAATGGAAAGACGTCACCGGAACGTGACGACTCCGGTGACTACCCGGTATTTGGGTCAAACGGGCGTATCGGCCGTAGCTTTGAGACCAATGCCGAGGGCCCGATGGTTGTCATCGGACGAGTGGGTTCTTACTGTGGCAGTCTCTCCTATTCACAGGGGAGCGCATGGGTGACTGATAACGCCATCGTGTGCACGCCGAAAGCTGGTCGTGACGCGCGCTACTGGTATTTCGCCCTAGGCACCCTCGACCTCAATGGACGCAGTTCGGGATCTGGGCAGCCACTTCTGAATCAGAAGGTACTGGGGTCGATTCTCTTCACGCCACCGAACGCGGATCAGCGGCTGGCGATTGCGGAGGTGTTGGGGACACTTGACGACAAGATTGCTGCCAACACCGACCTCGCCCAGGTAGCGGACGAATGGGTGCGTACCAGTCTCGATGCCCTGTTGTTCGGGGCGGCGGAGCGAAAGCCCATTGCCGAGGTTGTGTCGAATAGGCGGGATCAAGTGAGCCCCGGCCTTTTGGCCGCAGAGACTCTCTATGTGGGACTCGAGCATGTCCCGCGCCGAAGCATGTGGCTAGCGGAGGTGGGGAGCGCTGGTGATGTCACGAGCCCGAAGAACCGATTCGAGCACGGCGATCTGCTCTTCGGAAAGCTTCGTCCCTATTTTCACAAGGTGGTGGCGGCCCCGCACGGGGGAGTCTGTTCGACGGACGTCCTCGTACTGTCTCCTATACATCGAGAGCTGGACGGCTTCGCGCTGGCGGCGGTTTCAAGCGATGCGGTCGTGCGCGACGTTACATCTGCAAGCGAAGGAACCCGAATGCCGAGAACGAGTTGGAAGGACCTTGGGTCGGTCGAAGTGCCTTGGCCCGGGCTAACTGCGGCGAGAAGATTTAGCGCGGAAGTTTCGGCGGTTCGAGATGCGGTTCAGAGTCATTTGCGGGAAAATCGCACCCTCGCCGCAACCCGCGACGCACTCCTACCGCAGCTCATGTCTGGCAAGCTTCGGGTGAAGGACGCAGAAAAGGTATTGGAGGGGGTGCTCTGATGGCGGGATTTTCGGAAGCGGAGTGGGAGCAGGTGGCGCTCGAGCTACTCAGCGAACCGCTGGGCTGGCAGCCGACGGCGGGCGAGCAGATTGCGCCAGGCAGCGGGGAGCGGGACAGTTGGGATGAGTTGCTCATCCGCCCGCGGTTGCTGGTTGCGCTGCGGCGGCTGAACCCGACGGTTCCGGGGGAGTACCTGCTGCAGGCCCTCGCCGAGATCGCGTCGCCCAAGTCGCAGGACGCGATCACCGAGAACCAGCGCATCCACGACTACCTGATCGACGGGTTCCGGCTGAGCTACATCGGCGACGACGGCACCGAGGTGAATCCGACCATCCGTCTGGTTAGCGCCGAGCCGTCGGAGAATGACTGGCTTGCGGTGAACCAGGTCACGCTAATCCGCGGCGACTACAAGCGGCGCTTCGACCTCGTGCTGTATTGCAACGGCATGCCGGTGAGCATCGTGGAGCTGAAGAAGGCCGGGAACGAGGCGGCGGATGTCGCCGCGGCGCACGCGCAGCTGCAAACGTACCTGCGCGAGTTCCCGATGGCGTTCCGGTTCTGCGTGTTCACGCTGGCCAGCGACGGGATCCTCGCCAAGTACGGCACCCCGTTCACGCCGCTCAACCACTTCTCGCCGTGGAACGTCGACGACGACGGCGCCCCGGTGAAGCCCGGCGACACGAACGACTGGGACGCGACCACGGGCATGGAGATCGCGCTGCTCGGCCTGTACAACCAGGAACGGTTCCTGCAGCTGCTGCGCTCCTTCACCGCGTTCGACGGCGGGTCCGACGGCCTTGCCAAGCGCATCGCCAAGCCGCACCAGTACTTCGCCGTCACCAAGGCCGTGGGCAGCACGGTGCAGGCGGTGGAGAGTAACGGCAAGGCCGGCGTCGTCTGGCACACCCAGGGCTCTGGCAAGTCGATGGAGATGGAGCTCTACACCAACCTGGTGTCGCGGCATCCGAAACTGAAGAACCCCACGGTCGTTGTGATCACCGACCGCAACGAGCTCGACGGGCAGCTCTACGAGACGTTCTCGGCGAGCCTGCTGCTGCCGGAGAAGCCCCGGCAGGTCCGGCGGCGGAGCGAGCTGCGCGACGAGCTCAGCAACCGCACCACCGGCGGCATCTACTTCACGACGCTGCAGAAGTTCGGCCGCAGCGAGGCCGAGAAGCAGGCCGGCGCGGAGCATCCGCTGCTCTCCGACCGGCGCAACATCATCGTGGTCGTCGACGAGGCGCACCGCAGCCACTACGATGACCTCGACGGCTACGCCCGCCACCTGCGCGACGCCCTCCCGCACGCCACCCTGATCGCCTTCACCGGTACGCCCATCTCCTTCGACGACCGCAACACCCGCGAGGTGTTCGGCGAGTACATCGACATCTACGACCTCTCCCGCGCCGTCGACGACGGCGCCACGGTGCCGGTGTACTTCGAGCCGCGCCTGATCAAGGTGAACCTGGCGACGGATGTCACGGAGGAGACACTCGACGAGGCCGCGGATGAGGCCACCGTGGGGCTCGACGACACCGAACGGGCGCGGATCGAGGCATCCGTCGCCGTCGTGAACGCCGTGTACGGCGCACCGGAGCGCATCGCCGCGCTCGCCGAGGACATCGTGGCGCACTGGGAGAACCGGAGCGGCCAGATGACCAAGTTCATCGAGGCGCCCGGGAAGGCGATGATCGTCGGCGGAACACGCGAGATCTGCGCGAACCTGTACTCGGCGCTCGTGGCGCTGCGGCCGGACTGGCACTCCGACGAGCTCGACAAGGGAGTGATCAAGGTCGTCTACTCGGGAACCGCTGCGGACCAGCCGCCGGTCTCCGACCACGTGCGCCGCGATTCGGCCAACGCCGTGATCAAGGGTCGACTGAAAGACGTCGACGACGAGCTGCAGCTGGTGATCGTCAAGGACATGATGCTCACCGGGTACGACTCGCCGCCGCTGCACACGCTCTACCTCGACCGGCCGCTGAAGGGCGCGCTGCTGATGCAGACGCTCGCGCGGGTGAACCGCACGTTCCGCGGCAAGGAGGACGGGCTGCTCGTCGCGTACGCGCCGCTCGCCGACAACCTGGCCAAGGCGCTGAGCGAATACACGAAGACTGACCAGGACAGGAAGCCGATCGGGCGTTCCGTCGACGACGCCATCGTGCTCACGCTGGAACTCGTCGACACGTTGCGCGGGATGCTCGCCGGGTACGACTGGAAGGCGCAGCTCGCCACGGGCGGGCCGAAGCGCTACCTGAACGCGGTGACCGGTTCGGTCAACTACCTGCGGGATGCTGCGACGCCGGGCAACCAGGTTGAGGAAGGCGGGGAGACCCTGGCGGCCGCGTATCGGCGCTATTCGGGGCAGCTGTCCCGGGCGTGGGCGCTGTGTTCGGGTGCCGGGTCGCAGGAACTTGAGGAGCGTCGGCCCGAGATCCAGCTGTACGAAGAAGTGCGCGTCTGGATGGCCAAGTTCGACGCCGCCGACCGGCAGGCCAGGGGAGAGCCGGTGCCGGAAGACGTGCAGCGCCTTCTCGGCGAGCTGATCGCATCCGCCACGTCAACGGGCGGGGTGCTCGACATCTACGAGGCGGCCGGCATGCCGAAGCCGACGCTCGACGACCTCAGCCCGGCGTTCATCGCCAAGACGCAGCAAGCCCGCAACCCGCAGCTTGCAATCGAGGCGCTGCGCAAGCTGCTGACTGAGGAGTCTGCGCGCTCAACGCGCAACAACCTCGTGCGCCAGCGCGCCTTTTCGGACCGGATCACCGAGCTGATGACCAAGTACACGAACCAGCAGTTGACCTCTGCAGAAGTGATCGCCGAACTCGTGGCCCTGGCCCGCGAGGTCGCCGCGGAGGCGAACCGGGGCGCCGGCTTCGCACCGCCGCTGAACCACGACGAGCTGGCGTTCTATGACGCGGTGGCACAGAACGAGTCAGCCGTCGAGGTGCAGGGCGAGGGCGTGCTGGCCGAGATCGCCCGCGAGCTGGTGGCCGTCATGCGCCGCGATGTGCGCACCGACTGGACCGTGCGCGACGACGTGCGAGCCAAGCTGCGCTCCTCGATCAAACGCCTGCTCGTCAAGTACGGCTATCCACCCGATCGCCAGCCTGTGGCCATCAAGCTCGTGATGGAGCAGATGGAGTCGATGGCGCCGCGGTACAGCGAAGAGCGAGCAGCATAGATGGCCAGCATGGAGCTGCCGAGATCGTCTCGCACAGAATCGCTGTTGAGGTCTGCATCCACGTACCTCATGTCAACTGTTCTTGAAAGGAGCGCAGGGCTGTGAAGGTGATCGGCATCAAGAACGGCAAGGATACCTTTGGCTGGGTGATCGTCGAAGGGAATGCACGGGCTGACGCCGCTGTGCTGGACTTCAAGGAACTTTCTGCGCCTTTAGGTGATCGGGCAGGACAACTCGCCTGGTTGCGGCGAGAGCTAATCGAGGTTCTGGCACGGCAGGGCGTTGATCGTGCATCGTTGCGGTTGGCTGAGTCCGGACCGTCGGGTGCGCCAAATTTCGGCAGAGCGGAAATGGACGGTGTTGCTCAAGCCACGTTGGCTGAACTCAACGTGCCGGTAAAGAGTTTCAAGAGCGCTACAGTTCGAAGCTCTTTCGGGAAGAGTAAAGCAGTCGCGGAGGCTGCCATCGAACTGGTTCCATGTGTCTCCGCTTCGGCCAAGACTCGACGCGATCAGCTCGTAGTCGCCGTAGCGCAGTTCGCAGTCTAGGCGTCCGAGTCGTGTCGTACTCACGAATCAGGCGCTTGGGGTCGGGCTACTTCGGTGAGGTGTGGTTGGAGTCCGATGACGCACTAGGACGTGAGTGCGCCTCCAAGTATTTGAATCCACTCCGGCTCACCCCGGGCGCCGATGTCCACGCGGAGGCTCAGGCGATGGTGGCAGCCAAGCATCCCAATGTAGTCGAGGTGTATTCGGCGGACGAAGTCGCGGGAGTACCAGTCATTCGTATGGAGTACTTGCCGGAGGGCAGCGTAGAAGATCGATACCAGGGAGCGGCTGTAGCCGTCGGTGACGTTGTTCGACTGATGGAGGAATCGTGCCGAGGAGTGGAACACCTGCACGCTCGCGGTCTACTACACCGAGATCTCAAGCCGGCCAATCTCATGCTGGACGGAAGCGGAGCGGTCAAAGTGAGCGACTTTGGGCTGGCCTGCCGGAGAGGTGCGACGTCGGGCATCCCGCCGTGGAGCTACGTAATGCACTTGCCTCCCGACGCGGTGGGAACCGTCGCAGGAATTGACACACCTGTTGGCGATGTCTATGGGTTGGGGATTACTGCGTACAGGCTCTTGAACGGTGACTCCGTCCTCAAGCAGTCAGGCATTGCCCCAAGCGAGATCCAAGCCGCAATCGTCGCCGGTACATTCCCGGACCGAAACCTGTGGCTCCGCCATGTGCACGCGCCGCTGAGAAAAGTCATCCGCAAAGCACTAAGCGTCAAGCCGGGAGCGCGGTATCAAAGTGCGGCCGAATTTCGTCATGCCTTGGAAAAGGTGCGACCGGCGGTGTCATGGGCTCCTGCGATTCCCGGTGCCAGCCCTGCTCATTGGACGGGCACCTCCCTTGGGGACGGCACTGGATGGCGCGCGTCAGTCGAACCGGCGCCGCGCGGGGCCCACCGTTTCTCCCTGGACAAATGCTTGCCTGCACGAAGCTGGCGCAACGTGGGTGCAGACTCCATCACGTTCGGGACCTCGCTGGAGGCTACGGCACACGCCGAACGTGTGCTTGGGCGAATCGCCGAGCACGGAAGTTGAACGAACATCTCCACGGTAGGGTCACGCTGAAGGCAACAGCCAACCGGACATAAGCACCCTTATCGGCCGGCTTTCGGAACATGGCCGCAGGAATCAGTGAACCGCCAGCAGTCCCGGATGTGCTGGTTGGTGTTCGTCATGCTCGTTGCCCAACGTCGATTGACTGGCCACGAACTGGCACGCCCATTTTCAAAGCTTCAATTCGCAAAGCGGTGGCGGCTTCCTCCGCTGCCTTCGTCGATTTACCCGCCTTTCTTCGCGCGCTTCGTTCTAGAAGGAGAGCCATCACGATGGCAACTCCCGAGATCGCTACGCCGAGAGCCGCTCCGAGAATCGGGCTGACCCAAGGTTTCACATTTTCGTCAACTGAATTGATGACCCACATGGCCAAGACAACGCCGACCAGATAGACAGAAACCGCGGCCCCTTGGATGACCCTTCGACGTTTTCGCGCATCGGGATCGAGCCAAGTATTTAAATTGCTTATCGCACCCGTGAGGTGCTGTCTAAACGTCTCCTTTTCCTGGGACTCAGGCATCAGCGCGTAGACGTTGCCCAGTCTCTCAACGCGAAGGGTCAGGCGCCCTTCTGGAGTTGCGCGACGGCTGAACCAAGCAATGAGCGGGATGCAGATTACGGCGAGTGCACCGATGGCGGCTCCAGTGATTTCAGACATGTCGATAGCGTATCGACGCGAGGCGACATCAAGTGATCGGCAGAGCCTTGATGCGTTCGCTCAATATCTGCGGAACTGCTGGGATTGCGAAGTGACGGCGCTCACTGAAACTCCCCAGTTCTGGGGTATTTCGCTGAGCGCCGTCACTCTGGCGGTGCGGGACGCGTACGGTCTACTCGGCGGTCGCGCGCAGGCCCGCTTCGATACCGCGGTTCGGTCGGCCGTCCTTGTTGTAGAGCCACTTATCGGTGGCGCCGGCGGCTTTGGCGAACGCGCGGATGCTGAAGTTGGGGTCGTCCTCTGCCAGAGCTTGGGCGACCACCCAGATGACGTTCATCCGCACGACTTCCGTCTCGTCCGGACTGAGTTGTTCGCCGCCCTTGCGGTCGACAGCGCGATTGTGACGGGCGCCGTCCGCGCGACTGTGCGCGTCGGCCCAGTCTTGAGTGCGGATCTCGTCCGCGAGTCGCTGTGCGATGGTGCTCAGACTCTTCATGTTGCCTCCTACAGGCTATTGCGTGAATTTCGCCCCTACGGCGAAGACCCCACTCTACCGGCGGCCACCGTTTCGAGACAAGGGCATGGTGCTGAAGACGGGCCTGAGCGGGCACCCCAAGCTCGTCAGCATGATGGGAATCGAAGGGCGCATGCCTCCTATCAGCGCACCCGTCTGTGGTGGTCCATCTGCAAGCGCGAGGCACATTTTAACTGTTTCGGGCTCCGTTGGGGCACCCAGAGGTCGCCGTCCGGGCTTGGCGGGTTTCGGCCGTGCTGTCATAAGCGTCCTTCGGGCCTGCCTCTGGCGGATTTGTTGTGCGCGCTAAATAACCAAACCGGAGACAGTTGCTCTCATGTGACGTCGGCTACAGAAGGCCTTGCCGACCGCGGCACACCAGTCAGTCTCCTCCCATCTGATACTCGTACGCCTGCCGAACGAGACCCATGACATAGGCGAAGTCCGACTCTTCATTCAACGTCACCTCAGACGGTCCATTGCCCCAATGGCCTTTGCCCCTGACGTCGTAGGCGAGGCCGCGATCATCGCTGAGGGATTCGAGCGGAATGGCCAGGCTCAATCGCAGGCGCGCGACCTGCGGGACGACGTCCAGGAAGTTGGTTTCGGTTTTGAACGCTACGTAAAGCTTGAGAAAGTGCCGAGTCACCGCTGGATCAAGTGCGAGTACTTCCGAGCTCAACTGCTCGAAGAGGTTACGACGAATACCGGGCAAGAGCTTCGGGTGATCTTTGATTGTGAATCCAGTGTCGGGTCTCGGCTCCTGGTAGCCGGCGATAGTTCCGGGTGAGAGGACAGGTCGTCTCCAGATTTGGACTGCTTCAGCGGCGAGTACCGCTGCACGCGTTTCGATTGCTTCGGCATTCCAGACGACCAACAGGCCGAGGCCGTTATTGAGACGCAAAGGACTATCGCGGAAGCCCCCGTCCATATCGCGTTTGTCGAGGAATGCACGATCGGAGTATTCAGAGTTGTAGCCGGTCAGGGTCAAGTTGCCGAGGGTGTGCAGGTACTTGGCTTGGATGTCCTGCCAGCCGTCCCCAAGATCATGTCGCCACTGCGCGCGCAGATTTTCGTTCTGCGGCAGGATGTGTTCAATCGTGTAATCCTCCACGGATACGAGCTCTTTGCGGCCGAAGTTCTCCATCATCCTGAGGAAATACGATCGCCTCTTGAAGTTGTACAGGTCCGAGATTCTGAGTTCATCGGAGAACTCCCTGTCTGTCGGGAACCGCCGGTAGCCTGCCATCCCGAGGAAGTGAGCTTTCACGCTTTCGACGTACTTGTCTTTACGTAGTGACTTTCCGAAGGTCGCAAACGTCGTGTTGAGCGAGTTCGTAGGAACGCGCACAACGGCACGCCGGAAGATGTAGGACGTGACGAGGTCGACGATCTCGAGAACTTCAGCTTCCGTAACGGATCCGAGCTCGTAGTCGCTGTACAGCTCAAGCAAGAAGGGGAACACGACGTCAGCCTTGATTTGATCAAGGTTTTTGAACGCTCGTCTGAGCGCCTTCTGGGGTTCCTTGCCAAGCGCAATCGCGCAGTATCGCTTGGAGTAGGCGCGAAGCTCAATGACGCGGGTTTCTATCGAGTCCCCGTCCTTGGCCAGGATCGCGGCGTAGTCCTTGAAAGAGTCGTAGATGTCGTCGAGGCGAGGGATGTTTCCTGTCACGACGGTGAGGAAGTGGCGAACGAACTGGTCAAACTGCGACTCGTACGCGGACTGTCCGAAGTCCAACTCCATGGGGCGCCAGTACTGCTCGTAGAGGCGTTCCTGCTCGCGGGGCGGCAAGTCCATCAGGACGAAGTTCCTGATCAGGTCCGCCTGGGAGAGTCGTTTCCCTGTTGAGTTCATGGCTTCGAAGACCAATTGTGGATGGTCCATGTTCAGTTCTAGCCGTATGTCGACAACAGTCAGCTTGGAGAGCCCGATGCACACTGTCGCCAGGTCCAACTTTGAGTTGGTGAATTTCTGTTGAAAGAACCTGAAATTCTCCGCCACCCGACTGGTGCTGCCAGCAGGGGGCTCAAAGCCCTGAACGATCGCCTTCAGCGTTTCTTTGTCGCCCTGTGAAAGCAGCAGCTTGAAGCGCCGTTCTCCATCCTCGTCGTCATTCAGTAGGTAGCGGCCGCGTATCTTCTTCGGTGAGAAGCCGTCGAGTGGTTGTTGCGCTTCGGGCGGAAGTTGGGCCAGCGCATGGGCGAGCGCCGTCAGAATCAAGGTCACTGTGGTGACGCGCTGCTGCCCGTCGATAATCAGGTTCGGTTCCGCCTCAGTCAGCGGTCCCGTCGCTTTCTCCACATGCACGACGGACCCGGTGAAATGCGCACCGAGTTTGTCGCTACTGCCAGCCCGAATTATGTCGCGCCACAGTTGTTCGCACTCCGCATCTGTCCAGGCGTACGCGCGCTGGTAGATGGGTACCTCGAACTGATTGCTCTTCTTGAGCAATGTCAGAAGATGAGTATCGACGGCCTTCAAGTGCACTCCGTTCACGGCGCCAGCGCCAAGTCCATTAGGACCAAACTATCGACAATCTGGTGAGGACCTGCACTTCTGAGCATCGCTCTGGTATGAAGCCAGGAGCAGGGCGCCAGCGTGGTCTCTCCTGACGGAGCCGTGGTGTCCCCGGTGCCGAGCCATCGTGCCTACGTACCGCGTGATCGGGCGGAAACGTGCCCCCAGTGCAGAACGACGGTGAGTTAGCGCACCGGTAGATTCGATGTGGTCGTCAAAGCTGCGACCGTGACGGGAGCGCAATGTCAGACAGCCTGAAGCGCCGAGAATACGCCAGCCTTGAGGACGCGTTGCGCCAGTTTCCTTGGTGGCCGACGGCGAATTTGGACGTGATTCGGCAGATCGTCGCCGAAATCGAGATTGCCCGGATATATACGCCTCCCCGAAGCGGCTACATCGGGCTCGTTCGAGAGGATGGCGGACCGATTGTGTCGATTCACTACGGGTACATGGCAGGCCTGCAGAACGAGCTCGGCAAGCGCTACTGGAAAGAATTGCCGGTCAACCGGATCCGTGAAGGCGACTCCGTACAGATCGGCAATACCGAGGGCGATCCGTGCCCGGAATGTGGCATCGTCCTGCCGATCAGTGGGCCATGTGATTACTGCTACTGATCCCAGTCGATCTCAACCGACGGAGCATGGCCAGAGGACTACCGATCATTCCTTTCTTCGCGCCCTGCGAGCGAGCGACGCCCTCCCTGGCGGGTTTCGGACCTGCGGACATAACGGCGCAAATCAGCTGGGAGCCCCGCGTTCGCCTCAAGAGGGTAATTCGAGGCTGTCCGCGATCCGGCCGTTTCTCGCCTGGACGAACCCGACGGTCTGCGCCCGGTAGTGCTCGTAGGCTGCGAGGATTCCTGGCAGAGCCGGTGTGGTGAAGTTGTCGAACGGGGTGAAGAACTCGACGGCCGAATAGTCGTCGCTGACCAGGTCCTGCAGGAAGAAAAAGTCCACGTACCCCCGGAAGTCCTCGAACAGGCGAAAGAAGTCCGCGTACCGGAGCAGCGTTTCGGCGAGCGGGCTGGGTGCGCCTTCGTAGTGGCGGCGGATGCATTCGAGTGTCAGGTCGAATCGATCGCGAATCCGCGGATGCATGCCGCGCGCACCATTGATCGTCGGCTTCCCATCGATCCGATTGCCCGGGAAGACAATCGTCCCGCCGATCGTGCGACCGATGCGATGGAACGCCGCTCGGTCCTCGGCGTCCACCTGAGCGATGATGTCGGCCATCCGAATCCAAGACGCGAACGTGTGGATGATCGTGTCGCTGGCCAGGAAGAATTCCCCGAGATCGGAGCGATGATGCAGGTACTCTCCCGGTCTGGACGCGTCCAAGGTGAGGAGTGCGCCGCTGGGCAGCGGTTTGCTCCACAGGAGCTGATGATAGCGCCGCAATGTCGGACTGTGTTGGTCGGGGTCCCGGCCGCCAGCATCCGAGCGGACATCGAAAGCAGTATCGATCACCGGCAGCTGATTCATGCTGGAAACCCTAGTTGAACGAATCCGGACCGTCATGTCTCTTCTGATGCCGGGTGTTTTGCCCGTGTGGCCGCGGTGACTGCGTTTTCCACTCGGGATCGGCACGATCCAGGGTCATACGAACCGCTCGCCAGCGAACCTCTGTTGGGTGTTTCTTGGGAGTAACCGAATCCTTTCACCAGAAAGACAGCGGCAGGAAACCAGGGACGGTTCACAGTGCTGCCCGCGATTCGACGGCTAGTCGGGTTCTGGTCTTCGAATGGACGCGTCCAAATGCACAATTCTGATGTCCCTGCCGCGTAGACGGAGCGCGTCAGCTCGCTCGTTCAATGCCGCCGACACTTCGGCACGTGTTCGTCTGGCGGCAACGGCTCTACGTGAGTCCGATGTGTTCCACTCTTCAGTACTGAACCAGATCACGATGTAAAGCCCGAGGGAGGAGCCGTGATCCGCCATGTACCGATCCGCTAACTGCGACTCTATGGAGGTTTCAAGGTCGGTATTCCAGCAGCCCTTGACTTCACCCACCAGAGTTAGGACTGGTCTTTCGGCGCTCGTCGCTCCCTCTGAGAATGCGTCGATTCTGAGATCAACCCTTTCGCCAATACCTGATGGGCGAATCCTTCGAGCTTGGACCTCGCGGTTGACAACTGCCCCACGTGAGGCGAAGAAGTCGTTCATTCGGTTTCTCAGATAGTCGGAAACTTCATCTTCTGACTTTGGCTGTTGCGACGCGGTATCCCAAAGAAGGGGCGAATCCGGAGTGTCGCCTTGGATTCGCGCCTGTACAAGTCCCAAAACGGACAGGCTGAGATCCATCAGGTCGCGTGCTGACCGCACAAGGTGATTGTGGGTCGACTCGGCAAGCTCCAAGAGCTGTTTAGGCGTCAACGATTCCCACTGTTCCAGTCGTCGATTGGCTCGTGCAGCAATGACAGATCGGCGAAGCCATCCGTGATTGGGAAGCGCCTCAGCGATTCGTTCGACTTGACGGACCGAGCTAGCTGAACCTCGGCTGACTAGGGCTCTTACGATCGAATCGCGCCACTCGCCGAGCGTCTCGCGAGCGCCCACAGGATGTACATCATCAAAGGTGGGATCGGTGTCGCTCGGAAAGTGTTGTTCTAGCCACAGGTACATAGTCGCTAAGCCCTCGGCAGAAAGGTCGGGAGGGCTCTCTTCGTGCACGGAGCATCTCTTGAGGCATGCGTCCTTCACCAGCTCGGCGTCTTCTACGAGGAGTTCGGACACGCGGGACCACGCACTTTGAGCTCGGAACTGCAAGAGACGTGCGAGGGCGTGAACCGCTCTTTCGCGTGACGCGGCGATAGCGTCGTTTGATAGCCGCCCCATCAACAACTCAGCAAGCGCGTCTGGTTCGAATCTCGCAAAAGCATCCAGGATTTCTTCTTCGACAAGCGGTTCCACATCCGGAAGCAATTCCCGCAGTCGTGCCGATAACATCGGTGACCAGAGAAGCCGCATCTCCTCGCGTCGCCCAGGATGCTGGCCAGCTTCAGAGGCGGTTCGCAACAACACGACCAGGACCTCGGTCATCGCCTCGCGAGCGTGGGGTAGGGCCAGGTTGAGCAGCCGTTCCTTGTCCTCAGTGGTGGTGCCGCCAATGGCCATTGGCCATTCCACAATGATCGGTGCCCACTCCCTCCAAACCTGAGGCGGAAGAAGATCCAATCGAGCAGGAAGGTATTCGTTCAGAAGCAACATGGCCCGATAACCGGCCTGCGCTTTCCTCCAATACAGTCCCTGACCCAGCCACTGGTCCGGCTCACAGGAACCGTCTCGCAAGTAGGTCTCGGCTGCAGCGACGAACCCGTCCTTCGTTGCTTGCTCGAGAGTCGCCCAGCGCGGCAGCGACGTGAGGTCCGGCACGAACTCATTCGACAAGGTCGTGCCAGGTGTGATGGTCATCAGCGTGCACGCCTGCCAGAACGAAAAGAGGTCTCCAGCTCGAGCAAGCAGGATGTGCTCCGCGATCCGCTCGTTGATGTTGTCAATCGCCGGAGCACGCATCTCGCGCAGCTCTCTGAGGTCCGCGATTCTCTGGCGAGCAGTAGTCGCGATCTCGGAATCAAGGTTCACTGATGTGCGCCAATATGAGAATCGTTCTGAGATCGGATGCTCTGGTGGAAGCGAGAGCAGCGAGTTGGCGTGAGTCGGATTGTCAGGCGAAAAGACGTTCTCAAGAGCGCGAATCAGGTTCGGCTTGAGTTCCGAGTCCGCTGTCTCGTGCTGCTCCAGTAGCCAATCAAAATCACGCCAGTCGATGAGACCTCGGCCGAAGAGGGTTGCGATTCGTAAGACCTCGTCGTCACCGGCTGTCTTGAACAGCTCCATGGCTATCGCCCGACGTTGATTGTCTGAAAGGCTTATCGATTCCCCAAAGACCGCAAGCGGCGACTCGCCATCGCGCATAGTCCGCCGCACGATATTGGCGATTGTCTCTACCACTTCTGGCCGCTCGAGATGTTGCACTGCTAGCTCGAAAAGCGATCGCACTACCGGTGACAGACGTGAATCACTCACGCCGCTGCCGAGGGTGTCGAGCCAAGCGCGGCCAGCAGCTAGGTCCGCTTCGTTCAGACCCGCGCTGAAGGCGTCGAGGAACATCGAGTAGATGCCGTGATAGTTGCGAGGGAAGTGAACCTCGATGAGCTGAAAGACTTCGGCCGTACGAACCGCGTGTGGCCACGAGGTAAGCAGCGCGGCCCCGCGCAACTCGCTGTCGTCTCCCGCGCCACTGCGTGACCGGGCGATGTCTGCTAGAAGCTCAGTGGTCGCCACGTCTCGGAATGAGTAGACCGCCATCGCCGCCGACACTCGGATCTGAAACTCGCGTGATTCGTCGTTCACAACACGTGCGAGGGCTGGAATGAGCCCTATCGCGCGGGCTCCACGTGCGATGTCGATCGCTATTTGTTGGGCCTGGTCTGTTGGGTCGGTGAGTACAGACTCAAGTTGCCCCACCAGCCCGTTGTGGGACAGGCCCCTAAAGTCCTGCGACCAGTCGTGTATCAGGTTGCCCGTCCGCGCAAGATCGAGCAGACTTCGAACGGCTTCCGCGCGTAGTGACGGGTCCGGAATGTCCACGTTCAGAAGAAAGGAAGACGGATCTCGTCGAACGAGCCACCCGAAGCGTGGCGGATCGCGGGCCACGAGCCAAGCGGCAATCTGTTGCGCCTGAGGGAAAATCGATCCGTCTTCGGCGACCAGGAGTGAAGATACCTGCTCATCGGTCAGCGAAGTTGTGTGAATCCATCGTGCGGTCAGGTACTCAGCAAACGTGGCGTGGGCCCATCCAAGTCGGAGTGCGCCACGCCCGCTGAAGAGGCCGGTTCGCAGTGCTCGATCGACTTGATCTGCAGTAACAAGGAGACCTGGCTGAAGCCAATCGTTCTCCGTCAGGTCTGAGGTCTCAGCTTCGGCGAGCGGTCCTCGCCAGAAACTAGCTCTAGTGCCCAGCTGGGATAGGGCTGCCAGCCAGGACGCCGCGGACATCAGTTCCGATACTCGTGGTCGGCCGGATGTGTCTCTTCGTTCTTGATCGTTTTCGTCACACAGCACCGACAGGCCGAGCTCGTACAATTCAGCGCCGCTCGATGGAAGCCCGCCGTGATGCGCGTATGTGCGCCCAAGAAGGTTGAGAGTCAGGGGGCGTGAAGCGAGAGCGACGGCGTTGGCAGCTTCAATGGTTTGGATGAAGGCTTCGGGGTCGGAGCCCTGGGGCGCCAGGCGGAGGGCATCTACCCTTCTCAATGGAAGTAGCTCGAGTACGCTGAGGCCGCCCAACTGTTGGCTCAGTCGAACGCCTAGTGATGTGGGCCAGTCTGCGGTCCGGCAACTGAGCCCGACCCACAACCGTTCGCGTGGCCAACGCTCGATGTAGGTGGCGATGAGCCTTGTCAAGCCGGGGATGTTTGCGTGGGCCTCGTCAAGGCTGTCCAAGTACAGCGATAGCGATCCTTCGCCCTCCAACCAAGAAGACACGACAGTGCCCTCGAGCACGTCGGCTACTAGTCGTCCCTCCGCAGTGTAGTTGGCGAGGTCGACCCGGAGCACGCTCCGATCCATGTCAATCTCACTTCGATCGTGCTGAAGTGAAGCGAGAGCGGCAGACTTACCCATACCGGGTTCACCCAGAATTACAACCGACTCTGCCGGGTCAAAATCGGTTGACCGCATGACGTCGGCGTTCTGGAGCGAGAAGAAGGCCGTGGTGGAATCGGGATTAGTCAACCAACCTCCGGCGTCATAAGTGAAACTGCCGCCGAATGGAACGAAGAAGCGCTCGACCAAGCGAGTTGGGTTTGATGGATGCGGGCTCACATTGAAAGAGTACGGCCGTATCGACGCCAGTCAGCGTCGCACTGTCGGCCTGATTTCGGCGGGGTCGCTCTGACCCGGTCGCCGCCGGCTCAACCCTCTGGCGCTCCGGCGGAGTTCTTCACGCCGGAGTCGGCTAGGACCGGAGGTCGGAGGGTGCGCGGTTTACGAGTTGGAACAGATTGAACCGTCCCGGATTTCGTGCCGCTATCTTGGTGGGTGGCTCGCCTCGCTGAAGGAACACGATGGCGCCAGGATTGTGGTGATCCATCGAGATCGTGAGGAGGAAGCGCCCGCGGCGAATTCACTTCTTCCCGGGCTCGGCGCAGAGTCGCCTAGGGGCCGGGATTGGCGGGTTTCGGACCTGCTGTCATAACCGCTCTTATCGGCCTGCAAGTACCAGCCGTGCTCACGGGTGAGCATCGATGCGAGCGATCGGCCGGCTCGGCAGCGTCTCGCGCGGTCGGCAGGCCGTCCCGCCCGAGGCTGGTTCGCTCAGCACTGCGCCTGCTGCTCGCCGCTTCAATCCGTCTGGTCGGGAATGTTGCGGAAAACGTCTGGCTCGAGGCCGTTATCTTTCAGATACTTCATCGCGCGCTCGATGGTCTCGATCTTCCGCTTCAGTTCTTTGAGCGCCGGCGCCGATTCGTCCGAGAACTCGTCGAGCCGCTCAAATTCACGCCGGACCTCGATCTCGGTTTCGGCCAGAACTCTCCAGGCGGATGGGTCCTGCTCGAGGTGTTGACTATGCCGCAGAATTGCCGCCGCCAGCTGGCGTTCAACAACCGCTTCGAGAGTTGCCGCGGTGGTTCCGGGGCTGGCCAGGCCGAGGGCGAGGCCGCTGCCACCCGCAGTAAGGAGGGTGCCAGCCGTCAAAAGGCCCCCCATCATGCCGCCAGGCCCAAATGCCGCCAGCGCGCTGGTGATCACTGCCGCTCCGGCAAGACCGGCACCAGCCGCAAGCGCAAGGCCACCGGTCACCACGACAATCAGGGCGGCGCCGACACCGAGTGCACCCCACTTCAGCCAGTTCACGCGGCCACCGCTCAATGCCTCCTGCGCAAGTTTGGCGGCCGCGAATACGTCGGCGCCGTACTGGGCTCCCAATCCCATCTCGGCGGTGAGATCCTGCATGGCATCCTGCCACTTGTCTTTCGAGATCGAGATCTCGAAAGGTCGGATGACGTTCTCTGCCGCGAGGATCGTCAACAGGACGACAGCCCGGTCCTTTGCGATATGGCTGCTCGGGAGTGGCTCGGGCACAGTGGCCTGCGGATCGGACAGGTCGAAGGCGAGGCGTGCAACCGCGGACGGCATTCCTCTGTGCTTTCTGTCCTCGCTGTCGTTTCGTCTCCTAGCGCCGTCGACGACGGCCGCTTGCACGTGTCGAAGTGCACCGGCGAAGCGATCCTGTTGGTCGCCTTCTAGTCTCATCTTCATGAGGTGCGCGTACCGCAGCGCCACAAGGGCCATGTTTTCTATGTCGTCCACGGGGATGTCCAGACCCTTGTCGATGGCCGCAAGCTCCTTTGACCTGGACCCGAACAGCGCGAAGCCAATGGCGGTCGCCACCGCCTCGTTGGAGAGGTACCCCGCCGCTGCGTGGGCCTGGGCCCCCACCTTCTTCGTGTCAATCCGAAAATCGACCATCCAAGGGAAGACGGATGACACACCACGATGGGCGGCCACGAGATCGGGGGCGTTCCAGAAGTTCACCCACCATGCCAGGTTCGTCGGCGGTTCTTTGAGCGTCTCCCGCAGCTTGTCAAAATCGAAGCTTCCATTCGCCAAAGGGCTCCCAATGGTCACCATGCCGGCAACCTCGAGCCCAACCGGCAAGCGGCGAACGAGGTCGGCGGCGATCACGGAACCCAGGCTATGGCCCACGATCACAAGCCTCCCTGACTCGGGCAGCTTCGTGAGGATACGGTGCAGGACTTGCGCGCGAATCTCAGGATTCTTGAGGTAGTTCTGCGCCTGCTTGAAGAAAGGAAGTCCGAAGGCGACACCGATAGCGGCGTCAATACCCAGCTGGCCATTGCCGCGATCATGACGGCCGAGTCTGAACTCGACTGCTCCCATACGGCGCTCGAAGTCTCGGCGGTTCGTCTTGGCAGCCTCACGGGGAGGCTGCTTGATCGTCACACCCGGCAGCGGGACTTTGTCGTCCCAGCCCTTCAGTGCGTGCGCATACTTCGGCGCGATCACTCGCACTGTGTTCAGATCGGGGTATCCCAGACGGGTCAGTGCCTCTGCCACAGCGATCTTCCACTTGTCGTCCTGATCGCCGTCCCCAACCCCATGTAAGAACAGCAGAATCGGTTCGTTCGACAAAGGAGCCCCCAGTCCGCGCCGCCCTTCGGCATTCAGAGCTGAATACCCAGGACTTCAAGTCAAGACTAGCGAGTCCACTCGGAACTCCTTGCGGCCCTGAAATCTCCTCCCCAAGGACACAGGGGAGTACTCGTGACTGCGATCTGGGCGTACAAGCGCCCGCCGGGACGCCCCGTGCGCGAGGCCTTGACCGGGCTGATCGCCGGGGCTTGGCTGCACCGTTCGGCGGCTGCAGGGACCCCCGTGCGGTTTTCTCTCCTCGGGCCACTACCCTGAATGACAGCGGCACGCTGCTGGCTGCTGGCTATACAGACCGGGGGCTGTTCTGATGGGACTGATGAGAGCGGCTTCTGACGCTATCGGTGGTGTGCTCGGCGACCAATGGACGGACTTCTCCACGGTTCCTGAAAGCGATCGACGAGCTGATCGCGACCGGACTGTCCGCGCGCACTCCTTCGGCGAGCTAGCCGAGACTGGTTCGGTCGACGGTCACACGCAGACCGGAATCCAAGCGTGAGTAAACCTGACGTGCCGGCCCAGAGGGACGTCGCATCGCGGGAGCCCGTAACCAAAGCTGCAAGGAGCCGCCGCTGGTCCCTGGGGGCACTCGCTGGCGCATCGGTGGTGGTCCTCATTGTCATCGGCCTTGGCTACGTCACCGGCCAGGCGGACTCCGACCACGACGGGTTGACGAATCGCGTCGAGGTGTTCGGCTGGGGCACGCTCGGTGGCAGCACGTTCACCACGAATCCTCTTGCGGCCGATACGGACGGCGACGGACTCACAGACGGAGACGAGGCCGGTCAGGTGGTCTCAGACCCCGACGAGAGCACGATCTACGCGGGAATTTCCAACCCCACCAAGGTCGACTCCGACGACGATGATCTCCACGACAAGCATGAGACGAGCGGCTGGCTGAGCACGAGGGGCGCGGTCTACCGAACCGATCCCATGGATCCCGACACTGACGACGATGGACTCACTGACGGGGACGAAGCGGGCCAGGCGAACTATGACCCCGGCAAGGGCGTCGAATTTGGGGCTTTCTCGAGCCCGCTGATACCCGATACTGACGGGGACGGCCTGTCCGACGCCGCTGAGGCCGATCTCTCCCTCGACGCGTTCGATCGCGACAGCGACGGCGATGAGCTCGAGGACGGCCGCGAGGTCGAGCATTTCGGCACCGCTCCGGATGTCGCTGACACCGACGGCGACGGTTTCGATGACGGGTACGAGGTCGAGAACCAGGGACTCGACCCTTTATGGTTCGATGAACCGGTCGAGCCATCGACCTATGCGCGGGACTTCGCTCAGGGGGCGGTATACGGCGAGATAAGGCCGGGTGATTCTCTCGCTTGGTTTGCCGGCAACCTTGCCTCCGGAAGCGCCAGCGTCATTCCCGGAGTCGGCACGGTGGTCGGCGGGGTTGCCGACCTACGCGATGCCGTCGGGTCGAGCATCCGCGCCGACTGGGTCGGCGCGGGTTTTAGCGTCGTCGGCTTGGTACCGGTCGCTGGCGACGCGGTCGCTATCCCCGCCAAGGTCTCGAAGTTCGTCCTCCGTCACCCCGAGCTTGCCCCCGCTGTCGGTGCTGCCATCGTGGCCCTCAAGTGGGTTCCGGACCATGTCAAGGTGGCGACCCTCGCGCAGACCACGAAGAGCTGGCCGGACCTCCAGGCCTCCGGCTTCAGCGATAAGTCGCTTCTCCGGCTTCAGGGGGGCAGGGTCAGCCCCGAGAGTCTCGCTGAGGCCATGAAGCGCCCCGGTCACGTCAAAGCCGGTGGCCGCGCTCGGTTCTTCGCCACGCCTAAGGAGGCAGAAGCATACCTGGCCAGCACGCATGGAGTGAAGGATGGCGGTAAGTACACGCAGGTCGGGCATTCCACGAAAGACTGCATTGAGGTCTGCAATGCCGTTGTTCGGCGGTTCGATGTCGTGGCTAAAAAAGTGGCTCACGAGTCCAAATTGGGTCGTGTCAATCTGAGCCCGTCGATCGAGCGCCAGATCAGGTCAGATGCTTACCTGGTACAGAAGGGCGATATCAAAGGTGCTCACTGGGACTTCTTCGCCAGTTCGGTCTCGAACACGATGGGACCGAGCGAGCCGGTGCTCGATCTCCTTGACGAGCTCGGTATCCCGTACACGATCCATGTCCCCGCTTAGGAGGCGCTCGATGCCTGCCTCACCGACTTCGCTGCGATGACGCGGGCCGCGCGGCCGAGTACCTTGCCAGAGTTTCTCGACAACCGGCAATGGTCGCTCGACCGGTTTGGTCGACCAACGACGGCGAACCGACGTTCGCACCTAGCTCGCTCGATCCGGTGGCCCGATCGTACGCTGCCTGCTTCAGACATGAGCTCGCTGAAGTTTAGGACTCAGGAATTGCTCAATAGGTCTGGGCGGCAATCCGGCCATTGCGTGCCGCGACAAATTCCAGACTCTGCCGCCGATATGACTGGTATTCCTCGAGCGTCTGGGGTATCGCCGGTGTGGTGAAGTCGGCGAAGGCGGTGAAGAATCGAACGTTCTGAAAGTCGTCGGTGACGAGGTCGTGAAGCAGGAAATAGTCCACATAACCTGGGAAGTCCCCGAACAACGCAAAGAAGTCGCCGTAGCGGGAGAGCGTTTCACCGAGCGGGCTGGGATCGCCGAGATAGTGGCGTCGTATGCACTCGAGAGTTAGATCAAGGCGGTCTGAGATTTTCGGGTGAGTCCCTCGACGCTGATTGATCGTCTGCATACCCTCGATCTGGTTGCCCGGGAACAGCATCATCCCCCCAATCGTGTAACCCTGGCGGCTGAAGGCTTCTCGTTCGCCCTCGGGAATCTGCTCAATCACCGATGCAGCCCGGCGCACACTCCGAAAGGTCCGGATGGCGGCGTCGCTCGTGAGGAAGAAATTCCCGAGATCTGAGCTGAAGTCTGGTGACGAATCGCGCGCATCCAAGATGCTTCAAAACGAAGCCGATTTCGACGTCGCAGGGCTGTCCAGTGATATGTCGCAATTGGACATGATTTGCAAGATTGGCCAGGCGACGGAGGATGATGCAGTATCGGCTTCTTTCCGAGTTTCCTGTCCTACCTACCAGATGGATCTGACGATCACTATCGACGAAAATGGAAAAGTGACCGAATTTGCATCCGAAGTGCTCGGGTCTGATGACAGCGGCTTCTGAGGGGCATACGTTCTCGAAGGGCTGCACTGGACATCGCGACCGCTGAGCAGTAAATGAATTCGCTCCTCGCGCTGGGTTCGATCCGAGTCAGGGTCAGGCCCCGGCAGCGATGGAGGAAAAACATGAGCGCTGCGGAGGAAATGGAGTTCTTCCTTCACCGGCGATCCGCGCCCTGCTGGCTTTCGTGAACAACCCACCAAAGGGCCGTTCGCGAAACTCTTCACGAAACGGTCCGGTCGAAACAAAAAGAAATCGCTCCTGAGGATTCTCAGGAGCGATTTCTGGTTTCTGATGTTGTTGGGTGTGTTCGCGGGAACGATTCTCGAGGTGCCGCCGCGATTTGGCCGGGTCCGCACGGTTTCGGGCGCGTCAGATTGGGGTAGGGCGCATGAGCAGCTCACGCTGGGGACGATCGAGGTAGTCACCGGCAGCCCGGCCGGGTCCGCCGATCAGGACAACCCGACGATCTCGCCGTTGTCGTCGATGTCGATGCGTTCGGCTGCCGGTGCGGACGAGAGACCAGGCATGGTGCGCATGTCGCCGCAGATGGGATAGATGAACCCGGCCCCGATCGACGCACGCACCTCACGCACCGGCAGTCGCCACCCGGTGGGTGCTCCCTTGATTTTGGGGTCGGCCGACAGGGACAGGTGTGTCTTGGCGATGCACACCGGCAGGCTGCCGAAGCCTGCCCGCTCGTACTTGTCGAGTTGCCGAGCTGCCAGAGGCGAGAGGTCCAAGCCGTCGGCGCCGTACATCTCGCGCGCGATCACATCGATCTTGTCGACCAAGGGAAGTTCGTCGGGATAGAGCCGGTGGAAGCTCGACGGTTCAGCGCAGGCTTCCGCAACAGCCTCGGCCAGCTCGACCGCACCCCTGCCGCCTTCGGTGAAGTGGTAGCTGATCGCCGCGCGCACACCTTCCTCTGCCGCGACGTCCATGATCGCCTGATGCTCACTGTCGTAGTCGGTGGGAAATGCGTTCACCGCAATGACCGGCGTCACTCCGTGCCGTCGGATGTTGGCGATCTGCCGGCGCAGGTTCGCTGCCCCGGCGATGACGTCGTCGGGATTCTCGGCGAGCATCTCCGGTGGCAGCGGTCGGCCGGCGACGACCCGGTACTTGTTTGAGTGAGTTTTCAGGTCACGCACGGTCGCGACGATGACGGCGGCATCCGGCGCCAGCCCGGAGGCACGGCACTTGATATTGAAGAACTTTTCCGCGCCGATGTCTGCACCGAACCCCGCCTCGGTGATGAGGTAGTCGCCGGCATGGATGCCGATCAGATCGGCGATGACCGAGGAGTTACCGGTGGCGATGTTCCCGAACGGACCGCTGTGGACGAGCACTGGCGTCTGCTCCACGGTCTGCATCAGGTTCGGCTTGATGGCGTCCTTCAGTATCGCGGTCATGGCGCCGGCCGCCTTGAGCATCTCGGCGGTCACCGGTTCGCCGCCGCGGTTGTAGCCGACGACGATTCTTCCCATCCGTTCACGGAGATCCCGCAACGACGTGCACAGCGACAACAACGCCATCACCTCGCTGGCTGCGGAGATGTCGAAACCGGATTGGAACGGATTGCCGTCGTCAGGACCGCCGAGCCCGGTGATGATGGTGCGCAGTTCGCGATCGTTGACGTCGAGGACACGTCGCCAGGTGATCTCATGGGGGTCGAACCCGAGACGGTTTCCCTTGTGGATGTGGTTGCCGATCATCGCCGACAATAGATTGTGGGCCGCGGTAACGGCGTGCGTGTCGCCGGTCAGGTGCAGGTTCAGTGCCTCCATCGGGACCACCTGAGCGTAGCCGCCACCAGCGGCTCCGCCCTTGATGCCGAACGTCGGCCCCATCGACGGCTGCCGTATCGCGACGATCCCGAGCTTGTCGATGTGCCGGAAGCCCTGACCGAGCCCGACCGCAGTGGTCGTCTTGCCCGACCCGAGTGGAGTCGGCGTGATTGCGGTGACGACGACATACTTGGCCCGTGGACGGTCACGGAGCTCATCGATCGCATCGAGGGAGATCTTCGACGCCGCACTTCCGTACGGTTCCAGCAGGTGTGGACCGATGCCCATGTCGGCTGCAACCTCTTCAAGCGGGCGACGGGCCGCAGCGCGCGAGATAGCGAGATCCGACGGCATGGCCGTGGTAATTGGTCGAGATGGCTTGAACATGGTGCCTCCTCAGCGCCTCAGCGCCTCTGGGGCCTGGTGACCCAAGCGTACTGTCAGGCCACGGGCGCGTGCCGGCGTGGCGTGGAGCAGTTCGAATGGGGCGTGCGGTACTGCCCCGGGTCCAGTTGACTCGTTGGAGCTGGTCAGAGTCAATCAAGTCGTCATCAGTCCCCATTAAACGAAACGTGATGAGACGACTTTCCGAGACGCTCGGGGCACGGGTACCGAGCTCAGCGACTAGGTCCGGCTCAGCGCTTCCTCATCGGCCGCAACATTCTTCTGCACGGCGAACTGGGTCCGGTGCAATTCCTCGTACCGCCCACCCGCAGCCAGCAGTTCCTCGTGCGTACCGCGCTCCACGATCGAGCCGTCCTCAACCACGAGGATCAGGTCTGCGCTGCGGATGGTGGAGAGGCGGTGTGCGATCACCATCGCCGTCCGTCCCTTGAGCGCCTCGCTGAGCGCCGCCTGCACGGCGGCCTCAGACGTCGAGTCCAGTGCCGCCGTCGCCTCGTCGAGGATGACGACGCGCGGCTGGGCGAGCAGGAGCCTCGCGATGGTCATCCGCTGGCGCTCGCCCCCGGACAGCCGGTAGCCACGCTCTCCCACCATGGTGTTCAGCTGGTCTGGCAGGGACCGGATGAGCGGCTCGAGCCGCGCGCGGCGGACGGCGTCCCACACCTCGTCGTCGGACGCCTCCGGCCTCGCGAGGCGCAGATTGGAGAGGATGGTCTCGTGGAACAGGTGGCCGTCCTGCGTCACCATGCCCAGGGTGTGCCGCATGGAGACGAAAGTGACATCGCGGACATCCGTCCCCGCGAGGCGCACGGCGCCGCTGTCGACGTCATACAGGCGCGAGAGGAGCTGCGCAATTGTGGACTTGCCGGCACCGGAGGTACCAACGAGGGCAACGGTCTGCCCCGGCTCGATCCTGAAGGACACGCCGTGCAGCACCTCCTCGCCGCCGCGGGTGTCTAGCGTGGAAACCTCCTCGAGAGAGGCGAGGGACACTTTGTCCGCGGACGGGTAGGCGAAGCGGACGTTGTCGAACTCGACGGCCACCTGGCCTTCGGGGACGGCGACGGCGTCGGGCTTCTCCTTGATGAGCGGGTCGAGGTCCAGCACCTCGAAGACGCGCTCGAAGCTGACCACCGCGCTCATGATCTCCACCCGTGCGTTTGCGAGGCTGGTGAGCGGCGCGTAGAGGCGGGTGAGGAGGAGCGCCAGGGTGACCACGTCACCGGTATTCAGCTGGCCGGCGAGTGCGAGGGAGCCGCCGAGCCCATACACGAGCGCGAGGGCGAGAGCGGAGACGAGCATCAGTGCGGTGAAGAAGACGAACTGCAGCATCGCGGTCCGGACCCCGATGTCGCGGACGCGGGCGGCGCGGACGCGGAACTCCTCGGCCTCCTCGTCGGGCCGGCCGAACAGCTTGACGAGGGTGGCGCCGGGCGCCGAGAAGCGCTCGGTCATCTGCGTGCTCATGGCGGAATTGTGATCGGCGGCCTCGCGGCGCAGCGCGGCGAGGCGGCTGCCCATGCGGCGCGCGGGTACCAGGAAGATGGGGAGCATGATCACGGCGAGAACCGTCACTAGCCAGGACGTGCTGAGCATGACGATCAGGGTGAGGATCAGCGCCACGAGGTTCGTGACCACGCCGGACAGCGTGCCGCTAAAGGCCTGCTGAGCGCCGATCACATCGTTGTTGAGGCGGCTCACGAGGGCGCCCGTCCGCGTGCGGGTGAAGAACGCGATCGGCATTTTCTGCACGTGGTTGAAGACGGCGGTGCGGAGGTCCAGGATCACGCCTTCGCCGATCCGCGCCGAGTACCAGCGCGTCACGAGTGACACCGCGGCGTCGGCCACGGCCACGAGGGCGATGACGACGGCGAGCCAAACGATTGTGGTGACCTCGCCCCGGGCGACGATGACGTCGACCACCTGGCCGGCGAGTACCGGCGTCGCGACCGCGAGGAAAGCTCCCACGGTGGAGAGGGTGATGAAGATCAGCAGCTTGGACCGGTAGGGCATCGCGAACGTCATGATCCGCCGAACGGACTCACGGGAGAAGCCGTGCTTACCGTCCCTGGCGGTAGAGATCTTGTACAGCGAGCTCCAGGCCGCGCCTTCCATGCTCATTAAGGTTCCTTCCGTGGGCAAACGACCAGCTTAGATGGCGACTTGCCCGAGCTCGGGGTTCTCCCCAGCGGCGGCGAGCCGAGGGTGTTTGAGGAAACGGCTCGGCCGGCAACGAACGTGTGGGCGGTATTTGCGACGCGGCTGCCGAGGTGACGCGCGGTGCGCCGGTCAGCGTCATGGATCGCGTCGGGTCCGCGGTCATTCCATAACCGTGCGCCGGCTCCGAGGTAGAAGCCAAGACGGTTGTCGTCGTGGTCGGTGGATGCGGTCAGTCGGCGTCAATCTGACAAGGCGCCCTATGGCGAAGGCAGACCGCCAGCAAGGTAAGCGTGATCTCTGGTTGCAATCGATGGATGCGTTGGGTATCGGATTCGATTCATAGCGCGGCCCTGGGGCGCGTGTGGGTGAAGGGCTGACAACACACGCACCTCGGGGCCGCGGGAAAGTGGAGGAAAATCTGATGGGCCGCGGAGGAAAAAGCCATTCCATCATCGTCCCGGATCGCGCCCTCCTATGTTTAGCAAAGAGCCCACAGATGGGCCGGTCGCGAAACTCTTCACGAAACGGTCCGGTCGAAACAAAAAGAAATCGCTCCTGAGGATTCTCAGGAGCGATTTCTGTTTTCTGCGGCTTCCGCGTCCGTTCGTGACCGCGGCCTCGGCCTCGCGCCGACTAGCGCGTCGCTCTCCGCCTAGGCCGATCAATCGAAGACCATTGAGTTTGATCGGGTGTACGGTTCGCGATATGACGATCAGGGTCAGACGGTTTGCCGTCGCTGCATTGGTTGCTGCGTTCTTGACGGCTGGAGCCGTGGCGTCCGCTTATGGGTCCGAGGCTGGCGATCCGGCACCGGATTCGAATAAGGTGACCCCGTCCTCTTTGCCGTTGGACGTCACCGGTGATGCTTCCTTCTCGGAGGAGCGTGATCGGCTGTATGCGCTCCTTTCTCCTCTCCTAGACTCCAATGGCAGCTATATCTGGGACTTCGAAAACGAGATACTGACGATTCAGATGACGTCCGAGGCGGCCCTCGATCAGGTGCGGGAAATCATCGCAGACTCCGGAACCTTTCTCACCACCGACTTCGTGCACGTTCAGTACTCGGAGCGGGAACTGAACGAACTTGCCGACTATCTCCTGGGAAATCAGCTCGAATGGGCGGGAGCGACAGGAATCGGCGGTGGCTATTTGCCCCAAGCCAACCGCGTCATCCTGCAGGTTGATCCCGACTACGGTGATGGCCCCGCTCTCATACACGCGATCGAGGAACTCAACGACCCACGCGTTAATCTGGAACTCGTCGAGCCCTCGGAAACTGGGGGACCAGAAAGCAGGATCGACGACTACGCTCCTTGGAGCGCCGGCCCAAAATCAAGAAGGGGACTGCTGGGCTGCGTTGTCTACTAGCCTGCGATGATCCTGGTCGGTTGTTCCTCGTCGCCCACGGGTTCCGCAGCGCCAAGATCAGCATCGATATTCAACACCTCATGCTCGCCATCAAGCTGGGCCAGCAGCACAGCCGCATTCTCCGCGAGTCGCCTCGCCGATTTCCATCGCAAGTCGACCGGATCACCGTCGACCCCGAGAACGACGTCAGTCGCAATCGAAAAAGCAACTTCGCCCCCTATCCGTAGGTGCCGGACCAATTCCTTGTGGATGCGTCGGCTGGTCCGTTGGCTGGAACGATCCGTCTTAGCGTTGCGGTAGTTGCTACCGCGCCGAGCGAGGTCGACGGACTCACCGACGTAGACGGTGCCCCTGCCACCGGGCTCGAGGGCTCGGAACGAGAACCGGTAAAGTCCAGGCGCGCGTGGGAGCGGTGGAAAGGACGGCCAGCCGTCGCTGTCAAGCGTGATGCCGCCAGCGTGTAACCAAGTGAAGCTCGTTGTTGCGGAGACTGTGTCGATTTCAGTCAGCCGAGTGGGGTCGAAACCTCGTGAGCTACGCGTCGACGGTGACGGCGCTGCAGGAACGGGCGGTTGATCCATATCGACCGGGAATCCGAGCTTCCGCAGTTGGCGTCGCGCCGTTTGGGAAGTGAAGGCAGCGTGCGGCAGGCCTGCCGCGATGCCGAATGCTTGTTTGACTGGCCACTCACGTCCGTCGATAACGACCGAGTACTCGAATACGCGATCCGGTTCATGCCCCCGCAGCCGTTCACTGACGTCGGCTCGTGTCAGATCGCGCTTCTCCCCATTGATGATGAACTCCACGCGGCTCTTCCCTACTTATTCGTTGGATGGCGAGACTATCGCGCCGCTGGGGACTGGCCTGTCTGTAGAGGCGCTGCGTCGGAATGCTGCTGGCGCCGACGCGGCCTGTCGGGTTTCGATCCTGCTTTCATAACCCGCTCAGATCGGCCAGAGACCCGTGCCAGTGTCGCTGCTTCATCCGGGCAATCTTAGAAACTCGCAAGTACGGTCGGGGATCCGCTGAGCGTTGAGCACGAGACGTCGCCGTGCTGGGTTTCGTAAACAGCCGACAGATAGATGAGCAAGAAATTGCTCTTGAGGATACTCACGAGCGATTTCTTGTCAACGCTGGGTCGCTATTCGGCCTTGAGCGTCCACTCGCCGTCGGCGTTGACCACGATCACCGAAGGGCAGGCGCTGAGGGGGACCGTGCCCGAATGGTCGCCGATCTCGTTGATGAGCAGACCGAAGTTGAAGTCCTCCCCGGTCTCCTCGATCACCGCGAAGTTGCCTGAACCCGCGTGCGTGGCAGCGAGCTTCCCAGCTGCCCCGTCATAGAGGATTGTTTCCTCGTCCGTCGTCGTTACCCGGGCAACTCGCTCGTTAGTATGAAGAAATGTGCTTTGCTCTCTCCGCACGCGATGGCGCAAGGTGCGCTGCTCTAATGGGACGCCACGTAGAGCAGACGCTGGAAAAAATTTCCGGGACGGCAGCAAACGGGGACTTCATCCCGGCTTCGCGCGGAGTGAGTTTATGATTCGTCAGGGTTTCGTCGAGTGGGCCGGGTACAAGACCTGGTTCGCCTCTTTTGGAGAGAGCGTCGCTGGCCGGCTTCCTTTGCTTGTTGCCCACGGTGGGCCGGGGATGACGCACGACTATCTGCTTCCCCTCCAGGCGCTCGCCTCAAGCGGCCGTCAGGTGGTTTTCTATGACCAGCTGGGCAATGGCAACTCGACTCACCTCCCCGAGTATGGGGGCGACACTGGATTCTGGACGCCAACTCTCTTCCTTGCCGAGCTCGATGAAGTGATCAAGCACCTGAATCTTGACGCAGGAATGCACTTCCTCGGCCAATCGTGGGGCGGGATGCTCGGAATCGAGTACGCCGTGCGGCGTCCCAAAGAACTCGCGTCGCTCATCCTTGCCGATTCGCCTTCGTCGATGTCCACCTGGGCGGCCGAGCTCGGCAAGCTGCGCGATGGCCTACCAGACGACATCCGACAGGTTCTTGACGCATGTGAGGCAGCGGGAGCCACCGACACTCCGGAATACGCTGAAGCCACGCTGGCCTTCTACCGTCGGCACCTTTGCCGGCTCGATCCCTGGCCAGAGGGCATGCAGAGAACCTACGATCTGGCCGTGCAGTTTCCGACGGTGTACGGCACGATGATCGGTGCCAGTGAGTTCAATGTGACCGGTTCGCTCAGTTCGTGGGACATGGATGACCAGCTGTTCAGAATCTCGGTGCCGACCTTGGTCCTGCATGGTGAATTCGATGAGGCAACTGATGAAGTGGTGCGCGCCAGTCGTGAACTCATCCCCGATGTCGAGTACCGAAAGATTCCGGGCACAAGCCACACTCCACATCTCGAAAAGCCCGAGTTGACCATCCCGATTATTGCCGAGTTCCTCGCGCGCCACGATTTGTCGTAGCGACTCAAACAGAGAGACACCGATGAGCTCGCCCCCGGCGAGCAGCGCCGATGACAGTGTTCGAGCCAGTGGGCGCAGGCCCCACTACTCGGGTCTGTTAAGCCCGATGTACATGCTGTGATGCAGGTCGGCCACGTGCATCATCACGGCATCCGCGGCCGCGACCCTGTCTCGGGCGGCGATCGCATCGCGCATGACCCGGTGATCCTCGTTGCTCTCGTGCAGGTAGGCGATCGGATAAGGCAGGAAGTAGGAGTGGAGGTCCGCGAGTGTGCGCCGATAAAGCGGAAGTACGTTCGACAAGCCGGCTGCGGACGCCACGCGAAGGTGGAAGGCCTCGTCGCCGCGGCGAAAGCTGGCCCAGGACTCCGTCGCCGCCATCTCGCCGATGGCGGCATCCATCGCGGCGAGGTCGGCCTCGGTGCGGTGCTCGCACGCAAGGTGCGCGAAACCGGCCTCGAGCACGCGCCTCTCGTCAATGAGCTGCCGCACCCGATCGGCGTCGGCGCGGTAGGCGGCGGTTTGCGGCACCGCGTCTCGCGGCGGGTTCTTCGCGAGGTAGGTTCCCCCGCCCCGCCCTCGACTGCGCTCGACGACTCCCGCGCGCTGCAGCTCGGTGAGGGCCCGGCGCACCGTGATCTCGCTCACCTCGAGTCCCGCCGCCATGTCGGCGGCGGTGGGAAGGCGCTCACCCGGAGAGAGGAGGCCGAGGTCCGCGGCGAGCGAGATGCGGGCACGGACCGTGTCGACGGCGCTCGTTCGCCGGATCGTCCCGACGGCACCGGCGCTGAGGGCGGGAGGCAGCATAGAAGGTACTCCTTTGGCTGCGCTCACGCCCTCAGCGTATCAAGGCTCAGATCCCCTTGGTAGCGATGGTCGAGGTGGCCTCCGAATCGACTTCGGCGTCGTTCCTTCCCCGTCGCTGGCCGATGATGGCGCCGGCAACCAGCGCCGCGACAGGGATGAGCCCGAGGATCACGCTGACCGCCACGCTGGAGCCCGTCACGAGGGTGAAGTTCGAGAGGACGAGCCACATGCTGACTGTGAGCGCAAGAACAGCGACCACCGGAATGATGCGCGTCGTCCACAGCCGGCCAGGAGCCAGGTCGCGGTGGCGCGCGAAGAACACGACGACCGCGATCGAGGTGGTCAGCATGAGGATGACCATGCCGACCGTCGCGACGCCTGCCATCGAACCGAAGACGCCGACGAGGGGGTCAAGTCCGACGATGGCGAACACCGTGACGAGCACGAGAGCCGTGATCGACTGCGTGATCGACGAGACCGCCGGAGAGTGCTGCTTGGGGTGCACCCGCCCGAGGCCCGCCGGCAGGAGGCTCTTCCGGGCGAGCACGAACTGGTAGCGCGCGATGACGTTGTGGAACGACAGCACGCAGGCGAACAGGCTCGTGATGAGCAGCACCTGCATGATGTCGCGCAGGGTCCCGCCGATGTACAGCTGGGCCGTGTCGAGCAGCATGTTGCCTTCGCCGGCGAGCGTGCGCTTTGCTACGTCGACCGCGTTGCTCGGCCCGTCGGCCAGGATCATTGCCCAAGCGGAGATTGTGTAGAAGATGCCGATGATGAGCACCGCGAGGTAGGTGGCTCGGGGAATGGTGCGCTCCGGGTCACGAGCTTCGTCACGGAAGACCGCGGTCGCCTCGAACCCGATGAACCCGGTGAGAGCGAACAGCACGGCGACACCGAGCGGCCCGGAGAACACAGCCTCGGGGGTGAACGAGGTCAGGGAGATGCCCTCCGCTCCTCCGCTGATGAAGATCGCGGCGTCCGTCACGACGACGACCGCGATCTCGAGCACGAGTGCGATTCCGAGCACCGTCGCGCTCAGTTCGATGTGCCGATAGCCGAGCGCCGCGACGATCGCGATTGTGACAAGCGCGTACAGCCACCACGGCAGCTCTGGTCCTCCGTAGAAGGTCACGAGGTCGTTCGCCGCCCAGCCGAGGAAGCCGTAGACGCCGACCTGAATGGCCGTGTAGGCAACGAGCGCCACGAGGGCGATCCCCATCCCGGCCCGTTTGCCGAGGCCGAGAGTCACATAGGCGAAGAACGCCCCGGCTTCCTTCACGTGGGGAGTCATCGTGACGAATCCGACGGCGAAGAGGAGCAGGACGAGGGAGGCGATCAGGAACCCCACGGGAGCGCCGACGCCAGGGCCGATGCCGACCGCGAGAGGCACGTTGCCGGCGAGCACGGTGAGCGGTGCCGCGGCGGCTATCACCATGAAGACGATTCCGCCGGTACCCAACCTGCCGGAGAGTTGGCCCGTCGGAGTCGCTCGGGCCTTGGTGGGAACGTGAGTAGTCATGCTGTCCTTATCTGTTGGGTGGAGTCACGATCGACGGCGGATGCCGGTGCTGGGGAAACTTGGGGCGTCTCGTAGAGGTCTGAACGACGGTCGTCGAGGTAGGGGTTGGCGCGTCGCGCTTCATCCACGACCTCGGTGTCGATCGTCGCGGTGAGCGTGCGTGTGCCGTGCTCAACCGAGTCGAGCACCTGCGCGAACGGATCGACGATGCGGCTACGTCCCACATAGGAGAGGGTGAGCTCGTGCCCGTCATGGTTGGCGTAGGCGACGTAGACCTGGTTCTCCCAGGCGCGAGCGCGCACGACCTGCTCGGCGATGAACTCGAATGGTGCCATCTGCGCCGTTGGTACCGCGATCAGGTGGGCGCCGGCGGCGGCGGCGGCGCGCACGGGTTCAGGGAACTCGACGTCGTAACAAATGAGAGTCGCGATGCGCACTCCGCGGAACTCCACCATCGAGACGAGATCGTTTCCCGCGGTGAAATAGGTGTGGTCGAGTTCGCCGAACAGGTGGGTCTTCCGATAAGTGTTCTTGACCTCGCCGGTTTCGTCGATGAACACGGCGACGTTGTAGTGGTGCCCGTCTTCGAACAGCGGCAGGCCGACGATGAGGGCGATCCGCTCCTCGCGAGCGACCTCCGCAGCGGCGGCCGTCAGATCGGTGCGCCCCAGTTCGTGGACGAGCGGGCCGATATTGTAGCCCGTGAGGAACAGCTCCGGGGTGATGAGCAGGTCGGCGCCATCCGCTACCGCCGCGCGCGCCGTCGCCCTCAACTCGGCGAGATTCTTCTCGACGTCGCCGGGCACGCCGGCCGTCTGCAGCACTGCAATCTGGATCTTCACATGTCGTCCGATTCACTAGGCGATGAATTGATCAATTTGAGCAGTATAAGTGGCACCGCGGAACCACGCCGAGTGCCACGCTGTCTTGCGCAGTCCGTGAGTTGACGGGCGACAGGTGCGTCACGTGCGACGCGGTCCCCGCGGTCCCCGCGGTCCCCTCGATCTACCGCATCCAGCGTTTCGCCAGGTGAACAAGAAGGGCCCCCGAGAAATCGGGGGCCCTTCTGTATTACCGGTCGGCTTCCGGTGGCCGAGCCTGTCGGGAATCCCCGGTCATCACGCGGAACCATTCCGCGGCTGCCTCAGCGCAGGAAGCATCCTCTGGCGCAGTTGCGCCGCTGACGCCGATCCCGCCGACGATCAGGTCCTTCTCCCGGAAAGGGACGCCGCCCGGGAAAATGACGTAGCGCCCGCCACCATTCGCCTGCAGGCCGAAGAGCGGCCCACCGGGGGCCGCCAGGAGGGCCAGCTCAGCGGTGGGCGCGCTATGCGCCACGGACGTGAATGCCTTGTCGACTGCCAGCGTCGGACCGGCGATCTCCGCGCCGTTCATGCGTGCGAAGGCAACCAGGTGGCCACCTCGATCGACGACGGCGATGCTCACGAGCACGCCCAGTTCCTCGGCGCGCTCCCGGGCGACGGCCACCATCCTTTCGGCGGTGCCGAGTGTCAACGACCGACTCATCGGGCTCCGGAGCCTACCGGTGCCGAGTCCTCTTCCGGCACTGCGTCGTCTACGCCTCCGGTGGCGAGGACTGCGCCTGCCCGCTTGAGCAGTTCAGGACGCTTTCGACCGAGGACGAATGCGATGCCTGCCATGACGGCGATGAGTGTCAACACGATGTAGGGGAACGTGTTCAGCGGAGCCGGCGGCACCGGGTAGACCTGCCCGTAGATCGGTATCCCGAGGAGCAGGATGCCGAGGACGGGGAGCACGACGTGCCGCCAGAGGGTCCGTTCGGCCCGGCCGGGGCCACTGAAATGACGCATGCACGCAATGTTGGTGAGGATGTAGACGGGAATAATCGCGAGGGTCAGGATCGATCCGAGGTAGATATAGGCATTGAACGGCCCGGCCAGGAGCCCGACACCAAAGGTGAACACGACAGCGACGGCCGCCTGCAACCAGATCGCGTTCGCCGGTGTGCGGTGGACGGGATGGATGCGTCCGAGCACGGGCGGCAGCATGCCCTCTCTGCCCATCGCGAAGAGAATGCGAACGACGCCATTGTTGGCGTTCATGGTTACGGCGAAAATACTCGAGACGCCGGCCAGGCCGATCAGCAGCTCCAGCCACGGTGCGTACGTTGCCGCGAGGGTGTTGAACGGTGCGGCGTCCTTGACGAGCTTGCCGACGCCATCGGTACCGAAGCCGATCATCTCGCTGTAGGTCGTGAACAGGTAGATCGCCCCGACGAGCAGCAGCGACAGGAACATGCCGCGCGGGATGTTCCGGTGCGGATTGCGCACTTCCTCGCCGAGGGTGGTGGCGGCCTCGAAACCCACGAAGGACAGGATGCCGAACACCATGCCGAGTGCCAATCCGGAAAGACCGTTTGGCGACGAAGCAGGGGACAACGGCTCCAGCGTCAGGCCGTTCGCGCCGCCCTGGGCCAGCACAATTGCGCTGAGGAGCACGATCACCGCAACTTCAACGACGAAGAGGATCGCTGCGGTCTTCAGGGAACCGGTGATGCCGCGAAACGACAAGAAAACCATGAGCACGAGGAAGGCAGCGGAGATGACCATCCAGGAGATGTGCACGCCGTAGCCGGCCAGGATGCCCTCGGCATAGGTGCCGATCAGCGCGAGTTCCGCGGGCACGAGCAGGCCATAGGCAATGAACATGAGGCCACCCGTGACGAAACCGCTGCGGGCGCCGATCCCGCGCGATACGTAGGTGTAGAAGGATCCAGCACCAGGAAAAGTACGTGCCATCTCCATGATGCTGCTCGCCAGGACGAGCATGACCACAAGCGCCAGGACGAACACGAGCGGCGTCGCAGCCCCGGCGTTGGCCGCCACCACCTGCGGATTGAAGTACACGGACACCGCGGGTCCCATGAGCGCAGCGGACATGATGACCGCCCCGCCCAGGCCTAGCGCGTTCCTGCGCAAAGCATGCGTTTCTGCCAAAGCGACTCCTTCGTCGATCAAGTTGATGAGAACGGGCTGACGGTACATGCCGCAGATGGAACGTGTCAAATCGTTGGCCAAGGGTCCGGCAGAGTCTCTCACCCGGGATCTGGACGCGGGATCCGCGACCTCCACTCAAGGAAACGAAAAGTTCCTTGACACCCGACCATCGGCGCGCCTAAATTCAGTCCAACGAACATTTCGTTCGCTAGGAAGTAACACATTGTTTCTTTGAGCCGATCGGATGTTCGCATGATCGATGGCCTAGCAGACGCGGGCGAGGTGACGCCGGAGGAATCGCTGGGTGCGCGTATCCGCGAGTTTCGACTCGCTCGCCGCATCAGCTTGCGCGCGCTTGCCCTGCTCGCTCATACCTCACCGGGCTTCCTGAGCCAACTTGAGCGAGGCCAGGCCAACGCCAGCGTAGGGACCCTTCGCAAGCTGGCGGATGGACTGGGAATCACTCTGCCTGACCTCTTCACGGACGATGACGTCACGAGACCCAAAGTATTGCGGCGCGAACACCGTCCGGAGATTCACACCAGCAACCTGACCTCGAAGTACCTGTTGTCTCAGAAGCCACTGCGCAATCTGGAGGTGTATGTCGCTGACTTCCTTCCCGGCGGAAACTCGGGCGATGCGTACACTCACGGCGATGTTCAGGAAATGCTTGTTGTCATTTCCGGCAGCGTGACATTGGAACTGGCTGGCGCTGAGTACCAACTGAACCGTGGCGACAGCGCCGAGTACCGCACGTCGACGCTCCACTCGGTCCGCAACACCAGCGCGGAACCGGCAGAGGTCATGTGGATCATCAGCCCACCAACCCTCGGAGCCCCTTAAGCCTCCAGCGACTGATTCTGGTCAACACGGGAACCGCCGAGTCCTCATCCTGAAACGCAACGAAGCTCACAAGGAGAAAAAATGAAAATCGCGAAATCAACCTGGAGTGTCCGGGTCGGTGCCATCGCCACCGTCGCCGCAGGCTCACTCTTTCTAGCCGCCTGTACCACAGGTGGCGGCGGACCGGCTAAACCAGTCGATCTCGGGAGCGGAGCGGCGGTCTCTGGGTCTGTCAAGGCAAATGCCTTGACGGGCCAGACCCTGACCTTCGTTTCCTACGGGGGTATTTACCAGGATGGCCAAGTCGCCGCAGCCATCTCTCCGTTTGGTGCTGCTTCAGGCGCGAAAATCCTTCAGGACGGGCCCACGGACAATGCCAAGCTGAAGGCGCAGGTCACCTCAGGAAATGTGACATGGGACGTTGTCGACACCACGAACGTCTTCGCAGCCCAGCAGTGCGGCAAATTGTTCATGCCGCTCGACACCAGCATCGTGGACACGAGCAAGATCCCGGCCGGCCTGCTTACAGACAAGTGCTCGGTGCCGGCGATGAGCTACGGCATGATCGTCATGTACAACACCAAGAAGTATGGAGCCAACCCTCCGACCAGGTGGGCCGATTTCTACGACACCAAGAAGTTCCCTGGCAAGCGAGGGATCGAGGGCGGAACTGGCGACCTCGACCCGGGTGTCTTTGAAGGTGCCTTGCTCGCCGATGGTGTTTCCGCCGACGCCATGTACCCGATCGATGAGAAGCGCGCCATGAAGAAGATGGCGTCGATCCGGAAGGACATCGTGTTCTGGTCGACCGGCGCCCAGTCCCAGCAGCTGCTCGAATCGGGTCAGGTTGACATGGCGCTGGTCTGGAGTGGTCGCGCGTACTCTGCGGTGAAGAACGGCGCGGCGTACGCGCCGATGTGGGACCAGTGGATGCCCGAGGCTGACGCCCTCGCTGTCCCTATCGGCGCTAAAAACCCGAAAGCATCAATGGCAATGATCAACTACTACCTCGGGAGCGAGCAACAGGCCAAGCTCACCGAACTGACCTCATACAGTCCCGTAAACACGGATTCCAAGCCGAAGTTGGACGAGCTGGCTCAATCCTTCGTGACGACCACGCCTGAAAGAGTCAAGGATGCCTTCAAGCTGGACAACGCCTGGTGGGCAGAGAACCATGACGAAATGGTTACGGCCTACACGAACTGGCTGGCCGGCTAGGCATCTCGATGGCTACCGCGGAAGCACTCGTGGCAGGACCTATTACCGCTGACACGGTCATCGACCAGGCGGCCCCATCGAAGAGGTGGGGCCGCCTGGGCTTGCTCGTCCCGGCAGGGCTATTGCTGATCATCGGGTTCATCGTCCCGCTGGTCATCATGCTGTGGTACGCGTTCACGGACCCCTCGGTTGGGTTTGGCAACTTCGCGTGGTACCTGGGAGACGCGGTGCAGCAGCGGATACTGCTGCGCACGTTCACGACTGCTGTCAACGTGACAGTCATCTGCCTGCTGCTGGGATATCCATACGCCTACGCCATGGTTGCAGCAGGGCCGAAGCTGCGAGCTGTGCTGACCTTGCTGGTCCTCGTGCCCTTCTGGACCAGCTTGATGGTTCGCACGTTCGCCTGGGTGATATTGCTCCAGGATCACGGGCCGATTCAGTCCCTCCTCGCAACCGTCGGTCTGGGTCAGATCCCGCTCATCAGGACCAACCTGGGCGTCGTTATCGGCATGAGTCAGGTCCTGCTGCCATTCTTCGTCTTGCCGCTGTACGCGGTAATGACAAATATCGATCGCCGCTTGATTCTGGCTTCTTCGAGCCTTGGCGCCGGCCCGATTACGTCCTTCTTTCGGATTTGGCTGCCATTGTCCTTACCTGGGGTGGGCGCCGGTTCGCTGATCGTGTTCATTAGCAGCCTGGGCTTTTACGTGACCCCGGCGCTGCTGGGGTCTCCAGGGAATTCGCTGATCAGCCAACAGATATTCACTCAGGTGAACGGGCTGCTGCAATGGGGTCGCGCCGGGACCATGGGGGTCGTGCTAATTGTCATCACGCTCGCGATCCTCGCAATCCTGGCGCTCGTCATTGGGCGTTCAACCAGCACGATCAAGGGGGTGCGCTGATGAGAAAGCCCGCGGCACGGATGTGGAAGGGCGCCTTGTGGCTGTTCTGCGCGCTGGTGGCGCTGTGGCTGGCCGCTCCTTCGTTGATCGTCATCCCGCTCAGCCTGACCGACAAGCCATCCTTCTCCTTTCCGCCGACCGGCTGGTCGACGCGCTGGTACACGAACTTCTTCCAGGACCCAAGCTGGGTTGGAGCCCTCGCGTCCAGTTTGCAGGTGGGGGCGCTTGTCGCGGTCGTCGCGACCATTGCCGGCACCGCTGCTGCTGCAGCTCTGACCCGATCGGCATTCCGTGGCCAACAGACCGTGAAGACGATACTTCTCGCGCCCATGATTGCGCCGGTGATCGTCGTCGCAGTCGGGCTGTACGCGCTGTTCCTCCGCACAAACCTGCTGGGAACAACTCTTGGCTTTGTCATTGCGCACAGTGTTCTCGCTCTGCCGTTCGTCATCATCCCCGTTACGGCGAGCCTGAACGGCTTCGACCGTCGCCTCGAGAGCGCCGCGGCTATCTGCGGAGCGAATCGCTGGACCACGTTCCGTCAGGTCACGTTGCCGCTCGTTGCGCCCGGTGTTATCTCGGGTGCCCTGTTTGCCTTCGTCACCAGCTTCGACGAAGTCGTCTTGTCCCTATTCATTCAGAGTCCGTATCTTCAAACCCTCCCCGTGAAGATGTACGCCTCCGTCACGCGGGACACCGACCCGACAATAGCGGCGGCCGCCACCCTCATCCTGGGATTGACGACCGTTCTCACGCTGACCACAACTCTCTACATTGCTCGGAGGAATCGTGTCCGATAGTTCGATCTCGCAGGGTGCTGCCATCACCCTCAATAAGCTGACCAAGCGTTACGGTGATGCAACGGCCGTAGACGCGATTGACCTCAACGCAGAGCCTGGCGAGTTTCTCACCCTGCTGGGGCCCAGCGGTTCGGGCAAGACGACCACACTCAACATGATCGCCGGGTTCGTGGACGTCACCGAAGGTGAAATCCTCGTCGATGGCAAGCCCGTCTACGCCCTTCCGCCCCACAAACGGAACATGGGAATGGTGTTCCAGCACTACGCGCTGTTTCCTCACATGTCGGTGGGCGACAACGTTGCGTATCCGCTTCGCCAGCGCAGACTGCCCAAATCCGAGCGAGGGCGCCTTGTCGCGGATGCATTGAACAAGGTCGGCCTTGCCAATCTCTCCCACCGCATGCCGCGGCAGTTGTCCGGCGGGCAGCAGCAGCGCGTCGCCCTCGCGCGCGCGATCGTTTACAGCCCGCGAGTGCTGCTGATGGATGAACCACTCGGGGCATTGGACAAGAAGCTTCGTGACTCCCTGCAGCTGGAGATCAAGCGGATCCATGCGGAGCTCGGGACCACCTTTGTATACGTCACACATGACCAGGACGAAGCCCTCGTTCTTTCAGACCGCATTGCGGTGTTCAACCAGGGAAAGATCGAGCAGGTGGGCAGCGCCCAAGACCTCTACGAGCGTCCGAGCACGATTTTTGTCGCACAGTTCGTCGGTGAATCGTCCTTGTTCCACGGTCTGGCTGTCGACCATGGAGCGGGGAAGGGGGTGTTGAGTTCAGACAGGACTTTGCATGCGCACCGGGGTGACGCGCGAACCGGCGCGCCCGCCGCTCTGGTCGTGCGTCCCGAGCGGATTCGAGTGCAGTCAATCGACGGGACGGCACCGAGCGGCAACGCGGTTCGGGGGCGCATCCTTCAGGAAATCTACCTTGGCAACTCACGCAAGCTTGAGGTTGAACTGGGCGACGGAAGTAAAGTCCTCGTCCGCGAATCCGCGGGTGATGTCACGGCGAATCGCCCCGGGGACCTCGTGTGGCTCACTTTCCGCGCCGAAGACGCCGTTGTCCTCACAAGTAATGAGAGCCCCGATAGGCCACAGGCCGCCGACGACCACGTTCCCGTCTTCGCATCGCACTAGCCGTCCACAGAAACAGGAGTGCATCAATGACCAGCATCAAGCATGACTCTCGGCAGGCCGAGCGTGCGATCCCAAACGGCGGCGTTTCTTTCTGGTACTCCAGCACCGAAATCCCCGCGTACCGTGCTCCGCTTCCTGGCGACCTGGAAGCCGACATCTGCATCGTCGGGGCTGGGTTCACCGGGCTGTGGACCGCGTACTACCTGAAACGCGAGCAGCCCGATCTGCGAATCGTCATCCTTGAGAAGGAATTCGCAGGATTCGGTGCGTCTGGCAGAAACGGCGGCTGGCTTTCTTCAGAGCTCGCAGGATCACGCTCTGCCTACGCGTCGACCCACGGGCATCAGGGCGTTGTCGACTTGCTGCGCGCCATGCGAGGCGCGGTGGATGAGGTGATCGAAGTCGCACGGGCCGAGAACATCGACGCCGACATTGTCAAGGACGGACTTCTTCATGTCGCCCGCAACAGTGCGCAGCTTGGCCGGCTGCAGGAGAGCCTCGAGTATGAAAAACTTTGGGGCGCGGGCGCGGACGACTTTGTTCTCCTGAGTCGCGCTGAACTGGACGCCCGAATCGTCGTTGAAGGTTCCCGAGGTGCCACTTACAGCCCTCACTGCGCCCGCGTCCAACCGGCCAAGCTCGTGCGGGGTCTCGCCGCCGCAGTGGAGCGGCTTGGAGTCTCCATCTATGAACAGACGACGGTGCGAGAGATCAAGCCTCAGACTGTCCACTCGGACCGGGGGATAGTCCGAGCGCCGATCGTTCTTCGCTGCCTGGAGGGATTCACTCCAAGCATCGAAGGTGAACGGCGCACGTGGTTGCCGATGAATTCCTCGATGATCATCACCGACCCTCTACCGGAATCGGTGATGTCCCAGATCGGGTGGGCAAGTGGAGAGCTGCTCGGAGACGCAGCTCACGCGTACATGTATGCCCAGCGCACCGCGGATAATCGAATCGCCCTCGGTGGACGTGGCATCCCGTATCGGTATGGGTCCCGCACCGATGACAATGGTGAGACCCAGGGCTGGACGATCCGCGCTCTGACTGACTTGCTCCACGGCATGTTTCCCGCAGCAAGTGACGTTCCAATCGCTCAAGCCTGGAGCGGTGTCCTGGGTGTACCCCGTGACTGGTGCGCGACGATTGAACTCGACCAGGAAACTGGTCTCGGCACCGCGGGGGGCTACGTGGGCAGTGGGTTGACGACCACCAACCTTGCCGGTCGGACCCTCGCCGACCTCGTGCTCCGCCGTGACACCGAACTCACCCGACTCCCGTGGGTCGGGCGTCGCGTTCGCCCGTGGGAGCCTGAACCTTTGCGTTGGCTGGGTGTGCAAGCCATGTACACGCTCTATCGCGAAGCTGACCGTCGTGAATACGAACGGGACCTGCCGGGCACCAGCAAGATCGCACGCTTCGCCAATAAGATCACGGGCCGCTGAACTGCCCATCAAGAGCAACGCCGATCAGAAAAGGAAATATCGTGAGCGAAAACGAAGCCCTGGCCAGCGCGAAGACCGGCTCCGAGACCGTCAGTCTGCGTCACGTGATGGCAAATACTGTGGCCCTCCCGCAACCACAGTCCAAACCCACAAGCCGAACAGGTCAGATGGAATCGACGCTCAGCCTGTGGGAGGCCGGCCCCCACACCTCAACCGGGGTTTGGGAATGCGAGCCGGGCGAGTTCACCGCTGTGCGCGACACCTGCACCGAGGTTTGCCAAATCCTGAGCGGAACCGCCACGGTGCATGGTGACGACGGGACGAGCGTTCACCTTGCAGCCGGCTCACTTCTTGTGCTCCCGATTGGGTGGCGCGGTACTTGGGTCATTCACGAGACGATCCGCAAGACCTATGTCCTCGTGGGGGCCGCGACCGAGCCCGAGCCCATTGCCGAACCGCACTGAGCCTCGTGGAGCCGTCGTGCGGGTAGCTATCGTCGGGGCGGGATTGGCCGGATTGGCTGCGGCGAGCGAGTTGATGGATGCCGGGCACGACGTCCAGGTCTTTGAGGCGCGCGACCGGGTCGGAGGGCGGGTCTGGTCGGAATCGCTGCCCCTGCCCGACGGGCAGAGCGTTATTGTCGAGCGCGGCGCGGAAATCATTCTTCGCGGATACGACCTTCTTCGCAGCTATGTCGCCGAATTGGGTCTGAGCCTGGTCGACACGGGAATGAGCTATTACCTTCGCGAACCCCGCGGCGCCGGGGAAGTCGATTCCGCCGCGATGGTCGCGGCCGGGTCAAGGCTGACCGACGCCATTGGCGGGGACGAACGCTTGTCGATCAGCGACGTGCTGTCTAACCTCACGGTGTCTACGGATCTCGCCGAGGCCATACGATGCCGGGTCGAGATTTCCTGCGCTCTTGAGGCGGAATTCCTCGACAGCAGTGTCCTGGGACATGTGGCATCCCTGTCTCCTCTGCCCAGCCATCGCATCGCAGGAGGAAACCAGGGTCTGGCGCAGGCCCTCGCCGGGCGACTCGGTGATCGCGTGCATCTCAACACCCCGGTCAGAGCGATAGTGGCTGAGGGCGGCACCTTCGAGGTCCTAACCGACCTGGACACATACCGTGCCGACCACGTCGTGCTCGCCATTCCGCTGCCGTTGGTGAGCGAGTTATCCATCTCACCCGCACTTCCGAGGTGGAAGCTGGACGCGTTGGCTCGGAGCGCCTACGGTGACGCTGCGAAGCTCCATATCCCTTTGGCGCGCTCGGTCCACACGAGCGCCGTCATGAGTGTTCCCGACCGATATTGGTCCTGGACCGCTATGGATGGCACCGGGCGTGTACCAGCAGTGCTGAATTGCTTTGCTGGCTCAGCCACGGCCTTGGATCGGCTCGACGTTCGAGACGGACCGGACGCTTGGGTTGCACGTGTGAAGGAAACCCAGCCCGACATGCCTTTGGTCAGCGAAGGCGCCCTTCTCACCACGTGGTCCAACGACCCGTGGGCGAGGGGGCCTATTCTGCGCGCGGAACTGAGGTCACAAAAGATGACCTGGACTACCTGAGACGATCCATCGGGGCCCTGCATTTCGCGGGGGAGTACCTCGGAGGAGATTTCGCAGGGTTGATGGAGGGTGCCCTACGAAGCGGACGCGAGGCCGCAGCAGAGATTCTCGGTGACCGTAGGCCAGGGAGACGCTGATGGCTGGCGTGGCGGACATCGTATTCGTTGACGGCTGGATTTTCTCTGCGCCTCAGGACGCCCCGGTCCGCGCCGATGTCGCGGTAGCGGACAGTCGAATCATGGCGGTGGGGGCCGCAGAGGACATCGCGGCGCTCGTGGGAGAAAACACGGATGTCGTTCCGCTCACAGGCCGCCTGTTGTTGCCAGGATTTCAGGATGCTCACATCCATCCCGTCGCCGGGGGAATCGAACTGTTGCAGTGCGATCTCACCGGCGCGAAAGATGCAGAAGACTGCCTCCGGTTGATCGCTGACTACGCCCGTGCGCACCCACACGCAGAGTGGATCATGGGCGCAGGTTGGTCGATGGAGTTCTTTGCAGGCGGGACGCCGACCCGAGACCTGCTTGACGCTGTCATCCCGGGCAGGCCTGTCGCCCTCATGAACCGGGATCACCACGGCATGTGGGTCAATTCCCGCGCACTTGGTCTCGCCGGTGTCACCGCGGAAACCCCGGATCCCATCGACGGACGCATTGAGCGCACCCAGGGAGGCGAGCCAAGCGGCACGCTCCATGAAGGTGCGATGGATCTGGTCGGCCGCTTCGCACCGTCTGCAACGGGCGACCTCGCCGACCGCGGACTCTTGCGGGCGCAGGAGTATCTGCACAGCTTCGGCGTTACATCCTGGCAGGATGCGCTGTTGGGGAGCGGCCTCGGAATGGAAGACTCCACCATGACTTACCTCGATGCGGTCGCCCGGGGCGAGCTGACCATGCGCACCGTCGCTGCGATCTGGTGGGAGCGAGGTCGAGGGCTGGAGCAACTTCCCGAAATCATCGATCGACGAGCACGAATCCGCGACGCTGATCCATCCGGGCACTTCCGCGCGTCGGCCGTCAAGATCATGGTGGATGGCGTGCCGGAGAACTTCACGGCCGCCATGAGCCAGCCCTACCGGGATGCTCACGGCGACGTGACGGAGAATCTCGGCCTTTCATTCATCGATCCCGAGGATCTCAAGGTATGTGTGACGGCACTGGATGCAGCGGGGTTCCAAGTCCATTTCCACGCCCTCGGTGATCGGGCCGTAAGCGAGTCGCTCGACGCGATTGAGGCCGCCAGGGAAGCGAACGGTGATCTGGGTAACAGGCATCACCTTGCTCACCTGCAGGTGGTTGGGATGAGGGACATACCGCGTTTCGCTGAGCTCGGCACAATCGCAAACATGCAGATGCTTTGGGCTGCGCACGCCCGACAGCTGGATGAGTTAAACGTGCCATTTCTGGCACCGGAACTCGTTGAACGCTACTACCCCTTTGGCGACCTCGCCCGCGCGCGAGCCCAACTTTGTGCCGGAAGCGACTGGCCGGTGTCGAGCCCCGATCCGATCGCCGCCATCCACGTTGGCGTCAACCGAATTAGCGAGGGCAGCGTTGAGCGGCCGTTAGGTGAGCAGCAGCAACTCTCGTTAGCCGCGGCCGTCACTGCGTACACCTGGGGCAGTGCCGTTGTGAATAGGCAAGAACACGAAACCGGCAAAATCGCCGTCGGGTATCTCGCCGATCTCGCCGTACTCGACCGCAACTTTTTCGACCTGCCGGCCGAAGACATCCACCTGACTAGCGTCCTGCGCACCTACTCCGCGGGTTCGCTGGTGTACCGCCGCGGGGACGAGTCGCCCGACGTTTTTACCGGCCACCAGTAGCTGCCCAGCACGGGTCAGATGACGATCTACTTGAACCTGACAATGGCCGGAACTGACTAGAAGGGCCGGCGTACCGAAGTTCCTGGGCGACCAAACGCACGGCATTCAGACATTCCCGGAGGGGTTCCCGCCTCCGGCGCCCGAGCCAACGACCCGCAGTTCTTCAGGCGGTGGCCTGTGTTGACGCCGACTGAAAACAGGGCTATAAACGCCTACTGAAAATAGGGCCACCAACCATGATGGAAGGTGATCAAATTGCGGAGTTGCAGCGAGTTCCACATGGAACCCTTGGCGGGACGGCTGCAGGTTTGCCTGGCTCCTTCGGGTTTCACAAAGGACCACCGTCTTGCGGCATCCTCGCTGCCGTTCCGCCCATCTTGAGTCGCATGCGTGATCGACGAGGGGATCCGCCGCCGCATCAGCAACTCACCGTCCGTCAACTGTGAAGGAGAATCACGAGGGACGCGGAGGAAAATGCGGTTTCTGGCGCCTCGCGATCCGTACCATCACGAGTTTCGCGAACAGCCCACAGAACAGAACCAAAAGAAATCGCTCCTGAGGATCCTCAGGAGCGATTTCTCGTTAACGCGTGGACGCTATTCAGCCTTGAGCGTCCACGGGCCGTCGGCGTTGACTACGATCACCGAAGGTCCGGAGCTGAGCGGGACCGTGCCCGAATAGGCGCCGATCTCGTTGATGAGCAAACCGAAGCTGAAGTCCTCCCCAGTCTGCTCGGTCACCGCGAAGTTGCTGGAACCCGCATGCGTGGCCGTGAGCTTCCCGGCGGACCCTTGTTAGAGGAACACTCGGTCTCCGGCGCCCGAGGCGAGGAGCGCTGGTGCCGCGGAGACCGGAGCGATGGTCACGCTCCATTTTCCGTCTGCCGAGATCTCAAGAGTCACGCCATCGCCGAGGGAGTTAAAGCCGAAGGCGCTCGTCCCCGTGTACCTGCCGATGGTGTTCACCAGAAGCTGACCGGTGGAGGCGTTGGACGCATCCAACACCGAGATCGCGAAGTTACTGCCGCCGTCGTGGGTGGCGGTGACGATTCCGGCCGTGGCGCCGGCCGGCAGGGTGACGAGGTTGTCGCCGGTGCCGGTCTGCGTGACGGGCGCGAAGGTGCCGAAGCTGTCGTCCGCCCAGGACTGAACGGTCGCGACCTCCGCGGGCGGCTCTTCTAGTGGTGCCTCCTCGACGGGCGCCGACGCATCCTCGTTCTCCAGGGGAGCGACGGCCGCCGGGCTGTCGCCCGGGCTCGCCGCGTTGGTGACACCCGAGATGATCATGCACAGCACGATCCCGACGGCCGTGATGATCCAGGCGATCTTCTTGTTGGCGTCGTACCCGGCGAGCTTCCGGCCCTGCTTGTCCCGCTGGGCGCCGGCGAGCACGAGGATCAGGTCGACGAGCCACCAGATGCCGAACCCGGAGAGGGTGAACAGTTTGAGCAGGGCCGTGCCGACCTTGCCCAGGTAGAAACGGTCCACGGCGAAGAACCCGAGCAGCCAGGCGAACAGCCAGGTGACCACGAAGGACTTGTCCGATGCGATCGCGTTGACGGCGCCCACGGGGGCGTTCTCCTGCGCTGCTGGGTAGGTCGGGGGGATCGGCTGTTCCCGCTGATCGTTCGGGATGCCGGCTGGGGTCGAGTGCTGGTTGTCGCTCATGGTGTTGATCTCCTTGTGTTGGCTGCGATTGAGGTGCTTGGCGCGGATGCGCCAGCCGTTCGGCGGGCGTCGCCGGTCATTTCTCCACGACCTCGATCACGATGTCGAGGCCGTTGTCGGGGTGGTACCCCCACGAAGCGGAGAAGTCATCCCAGGTCGCCGTCTGGCGTCCGTCGAGGGCGCGGGTGCCCTCCAGACGGTTGATGACGCTGTCGGGGGTGTCGAGTTCGCCGAAGATGCAGGCGATATCGGAAATGTCGGCGCCCTCCGCCTCCTCGCCCTCGCTGTTCATCGAGATGCTTCGGCCTTCGTCGCCGACGTTGATCCAGGAGTTTGTTTCAACGTCGCATTCCGTGGCTGCGGCCGCCATCGGGCTGGACGTCACGAGCGATCCGATACCGCCGGCAACGGATGCGACGAGAAGCGAGCCGACAATTCCGACGACGAGGCCGAGTCCCATGCCGGTCGCGCCGAGCCGGAGCTCACGAGGGGTGAACGCAGGTGGACCAGCCGGCGCGGATGCAGCTGGGCTCACCGCCAGCGAGCTTCGCGCACTGTTCCGGGTCGCTGCCGAAGTGAGCGTCACGCCCAAGAAACTCGCCGGCTACCTGAATATGACCACCGCAGCGGTCACCTTCATCTCGCGCCGACTCGTCGATTCAGGGCTGCTCCACCGGCTCAACAATCCGAACGATCGTCGGAGCCTCTACCTCGAACTCACGCCTCTCGCGCACCAGATGATGCGCGATGTCCATCGCGACTTCGTCGCGCTCCTTGAGGCGGCCACGAGCGACCTGGATCGCACCGAACTCGACACATTCTCCGCGACACTCCAGTCGGTGGCTCGATCGATGGTGCGCCACTCCGCTCGTGCCGACACGTCCGAGCCCCGCGAAGAGCTCCGCCCCGGCAGTACGGGCTCGACAACCCACCTCTAGCGATCCTTGGGGGGTGAGAACCTTTCGTTTTTCACTCCAGAGCGAGCAGGCTCTTCGCCTCCAATCCCGGCTGAGGTCTTGCAACACCTGGCCAAGGCTGTTACTGCTGAAGGACACAGCTTAAGTGGGGCTGTCGGAAGGGTAGGGACCATGACTCGCGAGCATCCCTCAGTGTCAGAGCCAGACGACACCGACCTCGAGGTCACAAAACCGAAAGACTGGGCCGCGGGCGTGCCCGGCGTGTACCACTCCATGAAACCGGCGCTGGAAAAACTGGGCGTCATCCGCACCGGCAAGACGATGCTCGCCCTCAACCAGAAAGACGGCTTCGACTGCCCCAGTTGCGCCTGGCCCGACCCGAATCACCGCAAGGCCTTCGAATTCTGCGAGAACGGCGCGAAAGCCGTCACCTGGGAGGCCACTCCGGTCATCATCGAATCGGACTTCTGGGCCCAGCATTCCATTGACGACCTGCTGGAGAAGTCGGAATATTGGCTCGGAATGCAGGGGCGCCTCACCGAGCCGGTCTATAAGCCCGCAGGCGAGAACCACTACCGACCGATCAGCTGGGCCGACGCGTTCTCCGTGTTGGCCACGAAGCTCAACGGTCTCAAATCCCCGGACGAGGCCGCCTTCTACACGAGCGGGCGCGCCTCGAATGAGGCCGCGTTCGCCTACCAACTCTTCGTGCGCGCTTTCGGCACGAACAACCTGCCTGACTGTTCCAACATGTGCCATGAGTCAACCGGATGGGCCATGGGCCAGACGCTGGGCATCGGCAAGGCCACGATCAGCTACGACGACTTTGCCCAGGCCGATCTCATCATCATTATGGGTCAGAATCCGGGAACGAACCATCCGCGGATGCTGACGGCCCTGGAAGAGGCGAAGGACTCCGGCGCGGAGATCGTCGCCGTCAATCCCCTGCCGGAGGCCGGCCTGCAACGGTACAAAAACCCGCAGCGGGTCAAGGGAATCATCGGACGCGGCACCCCCATCGCCGACCAGCACGTGCAGATCCGGCTGGGCGGCGACATGGCGCTGCTGCAGGCGGTCTCCAAAAAGGTGCTGGCCGCCGAGGCGCAGAATCCCGGAACTGTGCTGGACCACGAGTTCCTGGCGAAGTACTGCTTTGGCCTGGAAGATCTCAACCGGCACCTGAACCTGCTCGACGAGCAGACCGTGCTCGAGGCCACGGGACTTGAGGAACACGAGATCGACGAATTGGCCGCACGCTATCTCAAGGCCGATCGCGTGATCGTGACCTGGGCCATGGGCCTGACGCAGCAGAAGAAGGCTGTCGCGACCATCAAAGAGATCATCAATCTGCTCTTGTTGCGCGGAAACATCGGCAAACCCGGCGCAGGCGCCTCCCCGATTCGCGGTCACAGCAATGTGCAGGGTGACCGCACCATGGGCATCTGGGAACAAATGCCGCCGGCATTCCTGAACGCCCTCGAGCGGGAGTTCGGGTTTGAACCGCCCCGGGAACACGGTGCGGACGCCGTCGAGACAATCACAGGGCTGCGCGACGGTGACATCAAGGTGTTCATGGCGCTCGGTGGAAACCTGGTCGCGGCAATCAGCGATACGAACGCGGCCGAGGCCGCCATGCGGGGCGCCGAGATGACCGTGCAGGTGTCCACGAAACTCAACCGGTCCCATGTGGTCACCGGCGCCGAGGCACTCATCCTGCCCACGATGGGCCGCACCGAGATCGACATGCAGACCTCAGGGCCGCAGTTCGTGTCGGTCGAGGACACCGTCAGCGCCGTGCATCCGTCGTGGGGAAAAATCGATCCGGTGGCACCCGGCCTCCTTTCGGAGGTGGCGATCATCTCCAGGCTGGCGCGGGCCGTTCTCGATGACAAAGTGAAGGTCGACTGGGACGGTTTCGAGCAGAACTACGACCTCATTCGCGACCACATCTCCCACGTGGTCGACGGATGCGAAAACTACAACCAGAAGATCCGTCAGGAAGGCGGATTCATGCTTCCCAACGGCCCGCGGGACTCGCGCACCTTTCCCACGCCCATCGGCAAGGCAATACTCACCGTCAACGATCTCGAGCCCGTCGATCGCCCGCCGGGCACCCTCATTTTGCAGACGCTGCGCTCGCACGACCAGTTCAACACCACGATCTACGGGCACAACGACCGGTATCGCGGCATCAAAAATGGCCGCCACGTGGTCTTCGTGAACCCCGATGACCTCGCCGAGCTGGGCCTTATCGATGGCCAGTTCGTGGATGTGCACGGGGTGTTCAGCGACAAGATCCCGCGGGTCCTGCGGAAATTCCGCTTGGTGTCCTACCCCACCGCTCGCGGATGTGCCGCGGCCTACTATCCCGAGGCGAATGTTCTGGTTCCGCTTTCTCACCTCGCCGAGGGCAGCAATACCCCCGTGTCGAAGGCGGTGATCGTGCGGCTCGATCCGGTGGAAGCGGATGCGGACAAAGCGCCTAACGCGGCTCGTAACCGGTCGGGGGCGGCCCTGCCGAGCTGACCGCCGGGGCACGGCTCTCGGCCGCGCGGCCCCGGACCACCCGGACCACCCGGACCACCCAGGTCGCCAGGGTTACTGAGCCGTGTCAGCCCAGCCGGTTGCGGTGGGCTCTGCGAGGACCTGCCGTGCCACGGCGGCGGCTGATTCCACGGCCGCTGTCGCGTTTTTCTCGCCCGTAGCCGCCGCTAGTCCGGCCGCGTAGCCGACAACGAAGGTGCTGATGGGACCCGCTGACGGGCTGACAACGCTCGATTCCGCCGCGAGGTCAAGCAGCAGATTGCGATCAACCTGAAGGTCGAGAATCTGCAGGGCCTGGGTGAGCTGGCGGCTCCAGTCACGCAGTTCAGGTTCGCGGGCGTCATGGTCCGTCATCGTGGCTCCTTGATTCGGCAGTAGGCGCAGGTATCCTCTCAGGCTTATCACCGATCGTGTTTCTTCGATACCCAGTGCGCGCGCCGAGCCCATGAATCCGAAAGCCACACCGAGAGCGTGAGCGTGTTCGCGGCGACGTACTGAATAGTCGGTGGTCTGAAGCCGCGTCTCGGCATGAGTGAGACCGCCTGGCTGCCACGGGGCAGACTAGGGGGGCACGCCCATTCACCGACGGACAGGACGCATACATGCGCTATCGCACTCTCGGAAACAGCGGGGCGGTCGTCTCGACCTACGCCCTCGGTACGATGACCTTCGGCGCGGAGGCCGACTCCAACACCTCCCACGCGCTGCTCGACACCTTTGTGGCCGCCGGCGGCACTCTCGTCGACACCGCGGATGTCTACAGCGCCGGCGTCTCAGAACAGATCATCGGCACCTGGCTCGCGGCGCACCCGGTGGAACGCGAGCAGATCGTGCTCACCACCAAGGGCCGTTTTCCCATGGGTAGTGGCCCAACGACCTCGGCACCAGCCGCCGCCACCTGATTCGCGCCCTCGATGACTCCCTGCGCCGCCTCGGCACCGAACACATCGACCTCTACCAACTGCACGCCTGGGACCCGGTCACCCCGCTCGAGGAAACCCTGCGCTTCCTCGACGACGCCATCCGCGGGGGCAAGATCGGCTACTGGGGCGTCTCCAACTTCACCGGATGGCAGCTCACCAAGGCCGCGCACCGGGCACAGGCGCTCGGCTTCACCCCGCCGGTCACCCTCCAGCCGCAATACAGCCTGCTGGTCCGCGAAATCGAGAGCGAAATCGTGCCAGCCGCCCTCGACGCCGGCCTCGGGCTGCTGCCCTGGTCGCCCCTCGGCGGCGGCTGGCTCACCGGCAAATACCAGCGCGACGTGGACCCGACCGGCGCCACCCGCCTCGGCGAGGACCCGCAGCGCGGCATGGAAGCGTGGCTGCCGCGCAATGAACTCGACCGCACCTGGAGGATCGTCGACACCGTCGCCGCGGTGGCCGCAGAGATCGGTGCGACGAGCGGGCAGGTCTCCCTGGCGTGGCTCGAAGCGCAACCGGGCGTCACCGCGGTGATCCTGGGGGCGCGCACGGTGGCTCAACTGAGCGAGAACCTGGACGCGGCATCCGTGGCGCTGAGCCCGACGCAGCTCGAGCGGTTGAGCAAGGTCAGCGCCCCCGTCGTCTCGGACTACCCCTACGGGACCGCGGCGCTCGAACAGCGCGGCCGCCGGCTGCCCGGCGGCCGCTGACCCCGGCCGTTGCCACAACGGATGCCCGCCACCGGAAGGCCCCTCACATGCTGACTCCCGCCCAGATTCACGACCTGCCCAAGGTCGAACTGCACCTGCATATAGAAGGGACGCTGGAGCCGGAGCTGATTATGCAGCTCGCAGAGCGCAACGGCATCCGCTTGCCCTGGGCCGACATTGAGGAGCTGCGCCGGCAGTACGAATTCACCGACCTCCAGTCGTTCTTGAACCTGTACTACGCCAACATGGCGGTGCTGCAGACCGAGGCCGACTTCGCCGATCTGACCCGCGCCTATCTGCGGCGCGCGCAGGCGGCCGGCGTGCGGCACGCCGAGATCTTTATGGACCCGCAGGCGCACACCGTGCGCGGGGTGGACCTCGCAACCTGCGTGAACGGGGTGGCGTCGGCGATTGCCGAGAGCGAAGCCGAATTCGGAGTGTCTTCGGCCCTGATCGTGACCTTTTTGCGCGACCGTGAGGCCGCCGAGGCCCTCACGATGATGCACGACCTCATCGAGATGCGGGCGCCGATCGTGGGCATCGGGCTGGACTCGGCCGAGGTCGGGCATCCGCCGATCGACTTTGTCGAGGTCTTCGCGCTTGCCCGCGAGCACGGTCTGCAGTGTGTGGCGCACGCCGGTGAGGAGGGCCCGCCGGCGTATGTGTGGCAGGCGCTCGAGCTGTTGCAGGTGTCGCGTATCGACCACGGCATCCGCAGCCTCGAAGATGACGTGCTCGTGGAACACCTGGTCAAGCACCAGATCCCGCTCACCGTGTGCCCATTCTCGAACGTGCGGCTGCGCGTGGTCGACACGCTCGCCGACCACCCGCTGCCGGCGATGCTGGCCCGCGGACTGGCCGTCACCGTTAACTCCGATGACCCGGCGTACTTCGGCGGTTACCTCGACGACAACTTCACGGCCCTCACCGACACCCTCAGTTTCGGTGCCGAGGAGGTCGCAACCCTCGCCCGCAACGCGGTGCGGGCATCCTTCCTGACAGCGGATGCCCAGGCCCCCCTGTTGATGGAGATCAACGAGTGGCTCTCCGCCCAGCTCTGAACCCGCCGCTGTGTGGCCGCAGGGGCCTGGCCCACGAGGCCGAGGCGCGCGAGCGGATCCAGCCGGTCGATGAGGCTTTTGTGTGCAGTTCGTGATCTGTAGCTGTTGCCGAGTGTGATGGTGACGGTCAGGGTCGTGGTTTCGGTCGGGTTGTGTGCGCGGTCGCTGGGGTGTTTTCTCGGGCTTTCCGGTTGCGGAGGACGCGCAACACGATCGGCAGGATTGCGGGGAGGTAGCGAAGGAAGCGGAACACGGTGTCCTTCCGGTTTGGGGGTGGACGCCGGCCCCGCCGGTGGGCGGGGCCGGCGAAGAGAGCTGGTGATTCGGCGTCGGTAGGCTCGCCCGAGGGGAGGCGGGCGTGACGCTGCTGCCGGAGAGGGGTTCAGCCGACGCCTTATTTCCGGAAGTTCTTGATGGTGGTCTGCAAGAGTCCTGCGATCGGTCTCTGCTGCTCTCCCTGCTGTGCGGCAAGCACGATGATGACGAGTGTGAGTGCGGGGGTGGCCCATTGCAGGATGCGCTGCTGACGCTGCGCCGACGCGAGGCGGTCGGAGCTACCGTGCGCGGGTTCGGTGACGCCCTCGGTCGGTTCGCCTTGGTGGTCGTTGATGGTCCGGCCGAGAATTCCGGAGTATGCGGTGGTCGCACCGGCGAGGACGGTCACGATGATCTTCCAGGTCGTGTTGGTTCGGCTTTCCTCCTGCGCGGAGAGGCGGGTCTTGTTGGCTCTGATGAGCCCGATGCCGCCGATACCGTGGGCGAGGAGCGCAGCTATCTGTACCGGCGCCCATTTGGCCCAGCCGAGCGACGAAAGCCGGAGCCGCTCGCGGGGTGACGATGCCTCGGCTGTCGCACCGTTCAGGCCGACGGCACCCATCAGGGAACCGCCAAACCATGCGGCTAGTCCGAGATCGTGCAAGCTTCTGACGAATGTGTTGCGACCACTCATGGGGGCCTCCTTCGTTGTGAAATGAAAACGACACTTCGCTCACAGTCATACGTAGATCGATTTTTCAGGGTGGACAGTACCACGATCACGGCTGGCAAGACAGGATCCGGGTGATGAATCATCGCTCGCGAAACGGTGTGCCTCGTGATCGTGTACGTGGAGTTGTGGGGTGTCACGCGAGTCGGCGTTGGTTGTGCGCACGGTTCGCGCGGAGGCCGGAGTTGTGGGAGATGTAGGGCAACAGAATCCGGGGGCTTGACATGTCTGGTTGGTCGCGCGCTACTGGTGAAAACACATGCTCGGGCGCAGTTCGCGTTCGATAAGACGAAGGAGCTTGACATGTCTGACACAACAACATCAAGCGCGTCCCACACTCAGGACAGCGGCACCGGTAAGACGACGATTGAAAATAGCGTGGTCGCGAAGGTCGCCGGGATCGCCGCGAAAGACGTCGCAGGCGTTTATGCGCTCGGTGGCGGGGCGCAGCGGGTGGTCGGTGCCATCCGCGGGCTGGCCGGTGCGGAATCGCAGTCGCAGGGCATCAGCGTTGAAGTTGGCGAGACGCAGGTCGCAGTGGATGTGACCATGGTTGCCGAGTACCCGCTGCCATTGCAGGATCTGGCCGAGCGTGTCCGACAGTCGGTGATCCGCGCGATTGAGACAATCGTGGGCATGGAGGTCACCGAGGTGAACGTGACCATCAACGACGTGCACATTCCCGCCGATGATGACGACGACACCGAGAAGCGTGTCCAGTGAACGCCACCACGGCCGGGATCCTGATCGGGGCCATACTCGTGATCGTGTGGATCACGTTGGGCTTTGGCGCGTTCGTGCTCGTCCTGGTGGGGATGATCGTGGGCGGGATCGTCGGCCGAATCGTTGACGGCAAGCTCGACCTCCCGGGTGTTGTGGATGCCGTCCGAGGTAGGCGCTCCTCGTCATGAGCGATGCAGAGTTCTCGTCCCGTGCCGTCCAGCGGGGGCGCACGAGGATCACCGCGCGTGCTCTGGAGAAGATTGTGTCTGCGGTCGCTGCGGATGCGTTCGGTGTTGAGCAGAAGCGGGTGTCGCTGCAGATTGAGGATGCGCGCGGCGAGCTGAGTCTGTGGGTCAAGACACCGTTGCCGGTCCCGTCATTGGAGGAGATCCGCGAAGATCCAGCCCGAGTCGCAGACGGTGGCGGCCCGGTCTTGGAGCGGGCGAATCGGGCGCAGGAGAACATCCGAGAGCACGTTCAAAGGATCACCGGATCCGCGGTGGCACGGGTGATGGTGGAGATCACCGGTGCGGACGTCACCCCGCAGAGGAGAGTGAAATGACATCCGAGCAAGCTACCTACGCCCGGGTGATTCGTCGTGAAACGCATTCGCCCCGGTCGGGATTGGCCATCGTCCTCGCGGTCATCCTCATCCTGGTCTGCGCGTGGCTGGGCACCGAAATCGTGCTCGCCCTGCTGGGGCGGCCTGCCCTGCTGGTTGCCCCTGTCGACATGGGCCGCGGGGTCGTCGCGATCGGTCGGTATCCGACCGTGCCCGTCATCATCGCCGGTGTGATCGTGGCAATCATCGGGTTGATTTTGGTGGTCGTGTCTGTCTCGGCCGGTCGGCGTGCCCGCCATGTGCTTCCGTCGCAGCGCAGCGCGATCGTCGTCGATGACGAGGTCATCGCTTCAGCGCTGGCACGGCAGGCTTCCTACGCCGGCAATATTGATCCGGATGATGTCGAGGTCCGTGTTTCCCGACGGTCGGCGTCGGTGCGCATCCGGCCCACCTCGGGGCAGTCCGTGGACAAAGATGCAATCGAACACGCGGTCACTGAGATGCTGGAGCGCTATCAGACCGCCCCGGCGTTGCACGCACGGGTGTCGGTGCAGAACGAAGCGAAGGTTGGCGCGTGAACGACACCAACCGTGCCACGAACCGGATCCTCATCCTCGTCATCGGCATGATCACCCTGGCCGTCGGTGCCGGGAGCATTCTCCTCGGGATCGCCGGCCCGGTGCGATCCGGGTGGCGACGCGCTGCCCCGGATGTGTCTCAGCAGATCGCGGACACGTTCGCGGCCGCGACGATTCCCGGAACCTCGAGCAGCTGGCTCTCGGTGGCGGGCGTGGCTGTGCTGATCGTGTTGGTCGTGCTGCTGATCGTATTCATCCTGCGACAAGGCAACGGGCGCACCAGGCACCTGCTCCGCAGCGAACCCGGCGAGCACGGCGGGGTCGCCATCGACGCCGCGTTCGCCGAGCAGTCGCTGCAGAACTTTCTCGACACCAAGTCCGAGCTGGTCGCCTCCCATGTCTCGACCTACCAGGTTCGGAACACACCCGTACTGAAAGTCGTCGTCACATGCCGGCGGGGAGTTTCTCCCAAAGACGTCGGGGACGTTATCGATTCCTCCCTCGCATCACTGGATCACCTCCTGGGCCAGCACCTGTCCACGTTCGTGCAGATCAGCGGCGGGTTCCGCGCTCGCATGACCAAATCCACCCGGCTGCAATAGATCGAGGCGCGGCCGGGACCGAGTGCGGGGGAGGGGAGAACGCCGCGTGTCGTCGGGGCCTCTCATCAGGGCTTTGTCGCATCCGGGGCGGGTTGTTACTCTGACCCAATGAAGAACTTTGACACCGTTGTCATCGGTGCGGGCGTCTCTGGGTTAACCGCCGCGCGGCTGTTGGCGCGGCAAGGGCAACCTCAACATCAAACCCATCCGCGACACCCAGAAGAACTGGACCTCAGGTCGTATCGAAACCCAGCGCACAGACTTCCAGCCCGACCCTGGCAAGAAGATGGCAGTCGAGGCCCGCATCCAGATGCCGAACGTCACCGGCACAGCGGCGCAGGGCTACTGGCCGGCGTTCTGGATGCTCGGCGCTCCATTCCGCGGTAACTACACGAACTGGCCGTCGGTGGGCGAGATGGACATCATGGAAAACGTCAACGGCGTGAACACGGTCTGGGCGACGTTGCACTGCGGCACGAGCCCCGGCGGTCCGTGCAACGTGCCCACGGGTCTCGGCGGCAGCACGACGTGCCCAGGTGCCCCGTGCCAGTCGGCGTTCCATGTCTACCGAATTGAGTGGGACCGCAGGGGCGCGAGCGAACAGCTCCGTTGGTCCGTGGACGGCGTCGTCTACCACATCGTCAATCAGGGCGATGTAGACGCCACGACGTGGGCCAATGCCACCGGCCACGGCTTCTTCATCATCCTCAATGTGGCCATTGGCGGCAGCTGGCCGGGTCGCCCCAGTGGGCTGACAAAGTCGGGGATACCCATGCTCGTTGACTACGTTTCGGTATATAAGAGCATTTAGGCTCTTCGGCACGAGGCGGGCGGTCCGTATGTGCGGGCCGCTCGCCGCCGCACCGGATCGACCTTCCCCCTCGGGGGCCGCACCGCACCGAGGCGCCCGGACTCCCTGCGAATACGGGAATGCAGTCTCGCTTCACGAGGTTGACCGATATATCGTTAAGTATCGCCGAGCCTGGATGGCTGTGGCGCTGAGGAGGAAGATCATGAGCAATTCATTCATGGGGGATGGGTTCGGGGGACGCCGCGGCGGCGGCGGAGAAGGCTGGCCGGGTTCCGTGGTGTGGGACGCGATGGAGCAGCTGCGCGGCCAGTTCGACCGCAAGGCCGGCCCGAGGATGGGCCGCGGCGACGTGCGCGCGGCGGTGCTTGCGCTGCTCGCCGAGAAGCCGATGCACGGCTATCAGATCATCCAGGAGATCGAGGAACGCAGCAATGGTGCGTGGAAGCCGAGTCCCGGCTCGGTGTATCCCACGCTTCAGCTGCTGGCGGACGAGGGCGTCATCGCCGCCGAGGAGTCCAACGGTCGCAAGACCTACTCGCTCACCGACGAGGGGCGACAGATGGCGGATGCCGCGGCAGATCAGCCTGCGCCGTGGGAGGCGCCGAGTGCTCGGGACAGCGGGCGGGCGAGCGCGCTGCCCAAGGCCGGCATCGACCTGGCCCAGGCAGCCGCACAGGTCGGGCGCTCCGGCAGCCCGGAGCAGGTGAAACAGGCTGTTGCCGTTCTGGAAGAGGCACGTCGTAAGCTCTATTCCATCCTCGCCCAGGACTGACCGAGTGCTCACAGCACGTCGGCATCAAGGAGATCAGATGACCGACGTCGGGAACATGCGCGCCCGCACCCGCAGGATCCTGTGGTTCGCCGCCCGCCATCTGGCGCAGACGTGGTGGTACGAACTGTTTCTGCCGCGGGTCGGGCTCGCGCGGGTCGCAGCGCGAAACAGGTCGGCGCGCCTGCAGCGCATTGCGCAGCGCTTCCACGTGCTCGCTGTCGACCTCGGCGGCCTGATGATCAAGGTCGGCCAGTTCATGTCGTCGCGCCTCGACGTGCTGCCGCCGGAGATCACGAAGGAGCTCGAGGGTCTGCAGGACGAGGTTCCGCCGGTGCCGTTCCCGGAGATCCGAACCCTCGCGGAAGCCGAGCTGGGTGTGACGCTCGAGCGAGCGTTCTCGTTCATCGATCCAACGCCGGTGGCCGCGGCATCCCTCGGTCAGGTGCACCGCGCTCGGCTCTCGGAAACGGATGCCGCCGACACCGGCCTGCTCGACGTGGTCGTCAAGATTCAACGGCCGGGCATCCGCACGATCGTCGATGTCGACCTCAGCGCTCTGCGCCGTGTCGCCCGCTGGCTCAGCCACATTCGCCTGGTCTCGGATCGCGTCGACGTGCCCGCCCTCGTCGAGGAGTTCGCGGTCACGAGTCTCGAGGAGATCGACTACCTGCACGAGGCGGCGAACGCCGAGCGGTTCGCTCAGTCCTTCGCAGGCGACGCCCGGGTCGGCGTTCCCGACCTGGTGTGGGAGCGCACCACCAGGCGGGTGCTGACCCTGCAGGATGTGACCGCCATCAAGATCAACGATGTGGACGGGCTGAGGGCGGCCGGCATCGACCCGGCCGAAGTGGCCACCGAGTTCGCGGCCGTCATGTTCGACCAGCTTTTCGTGCACGGCTACTTCCACGCCGACCCGCACCCCGGCAACATCTTCGTCACGCCCCTTCGCGACGCCGGTGTGCCCGGAGCGGGCGGCAGCCGGGGCTGGAAGTTCACCTTCATCGACTTCGGGATGATGGGCGACGTGCCCGATGCCCTGCGGGAGGGTCTTCGGAAGCTGCTCATCGCCGCCGCGTCACGCAACGGCAAGGGGATGGTGGACGGCATCCGCGAGGTGGGTGTGCTCCTGCCCTCCGCTGACACCGCGGAACTCGAGCGGGCGATGACGAAGCTGTTCGCCCGGTTCGGCGGGATGGGTTTCGCCGAGTTGCAGGATGTCGACCCGCGCGAGTTCCGCGCCTTCGCCCTCGAGTTCGGTGATGTGGTGCGCTCGCTGCCGTTTCAGCTTCCGGAGAACTTCCTGCTCATCGTGCGCGCGATGTCGCTGACCTCGGGGATGTGCAGTTCGCTCGACCCCGCCTTCAATATCTGGAATTCCGTCGAGCCGTATTCCGCCCAACTGATCCGGGCCGAGGGCGGGAACCTGGTGCAGACGGTGGCAAAGGAAGCGATGTCGGCCGCGGGCATCATCGCGCGGCTGCCCCAGCGGCTTGACAACCTCACCACGCGGATCGAAGAGGGTACGGTCTCGGTGCAGACCCCGCGGCTCGAGCGTCGCCTGGCCGACCTCGAGCGAACGGGACGGCGGATCGTCTCGGCAATCCTCTTCGCCGCCCTGCTGATCGGCGGCATCCTGCTGCGCGCCGAGGATGCCGTGATCGGAACGGTGCTCATCGCCGTTTCTGCGCTCCCGCTGCTCCACGCCCTCTTCGCCCGGATCCTGGCGCGGCGCGGCCCTCTGCCCTAGCTGGTGGCCCGGCGCACCAGAGCCTCAAGGCGCCGGCTGTGCGCGCCGCGCCAGTACACCCGACCACAACCGGTGTACCGCGAAAACGAGCGATAGGTGCGAGCGGTGCCTGGCTCGAGCTGGGCCGCGACCTCTGTGGCGGACACCTCTTCGAGGAGTGCCCCGCAGCGCAGGCATCGCGTCCACGGTGCGAGTCGCGGGGCGAAGCGACTGAGGATGTCGTCGAGTTGCGCGTCCACGTCGTCTGTGCGGATGAGCGCACCGTCGTGCACGTTTCTGCGGAAGAGCAGTCCGCGGTCCCGGGTGAGCAACTCCCGCTGCTCGGTCGCGGAACGGGTGGCAAGGCTGGAGTCATCGCCATCGGGCTCATAGGCCGCGTCGATGCCGAGTAGGCGCATCCGTCGCGCCAGCGTGCGCTGACGCGTGTCCGATGTGCGTCGTGCGAAGTGCCTCGCGGCCGATCCTCCGGCCGTCGACGGATGCGGCCCCGACCTCAGTCAGCGGCACGCCCAGGACCTGAAGGAGGTGTGCCACCGTTTCTGTGGGAGCTGCATCACGCACGACGCGGTCTCCCCGGTCTCGCCTGGGCAGCAGGGACCGGAGTGAGGGATCGACCTCGACAATGACGAACGGCACGTCGACATCGTGCCTGCAGCTCACTCCGGGAGCAAGACACCGGTCGCGATTCCAGTTGGGCGTACGACCGCTATGCTCGCTTCATGACCTGGCTCCCGATTCAACCCTGCCCGCCGGGCGGGAGTTGTACCGGAAGGACCACACCACGGTCGAACACCCCTGGCCGCTGAAGAACAAGCTGCCCGCTGGACACCAGCCCTTCACGAAATGGGAGCTCCTCGAGATGCTCGAGGAGCTCCCGGACCCTGAGACGCCGATTTGGATCGACAACTACTGGCAGATTCGCCGTCAGATCACGCAGCGGCCCGTTGACCTGATGTACATCGCCACGGATGGCTTCCACATCGGATAGCGATTGACCGGGCCGTCTCTGAGCGGGCGGCCCGGTCATGGAAGAATTTCGGATGCTGCGTGGGGTCGTACGGTGCGCTCCCGCGAGTGACCGGCGCACCGATCGGGTGCAGAATGACCGCATGGCGACGAATTCATCTTTACCGGCGCCTGCGCCGCCCACCCCGGTTGAGCAGGGTCGCGCCGCCCTTGCCCGCCATGCGTGGGGGGAGGCATTCGAACAGCTGACCAAGGCCGACGCCCAGGGTCAGCTTGATGGGGGCGACCTCGAGCTCCTGGCGACAGCGGCGTGGTGGACGGGTCAGCTGCCCCAGGCCATCGAGGTCCGCGAACGCAGCTATGCCGCTGCGATGAAGGCCAACCGGCTCGAGGCGGCCGTCATGGCGGCGGTCAGCCTGGCGCGTGACAACGTCTACCGGGCTGCCGATTCCATGTCGGCCGCCTGGGCCCGCCGCGCCGAGCGATCGCTGGAAAATGTGCCTGAAAACGCCGCGCATGGCTGGCTCGCGATCGTGCGTTCGTTCCGCGCCGCCATGTCGGCGATATCGATACCGCGCTCGCGGCGGCGACCCTGGCCGAGGAGATCGGGCGGCGATTGGAGGATCGGGATGTTGCGGTGATGGCCCAGGCGGAACGCGGGTTCGCGCTGGTCAACCGGGGTCATGTCGACGAAGGGCTTGCCCTGGTCGACGAGTCCAGCGTGGCGGCGGTCGCCGGTGAGCTCGAGCCGGGCACGGCAGGCGGAATCTGCTGCACGACCATCGGCACGTGCGCGAGTCTGGGTGAGTGGCGACGCGCGGCCGAGTGGACCGAGGCGCAGGATCGCTGGTGCAAACGGGAGGGCATCAACGGGTTCCCGGGCATGTGTCGCCTCTATCGATCCGAGATCAAGCAGCTGCGCGGCCAGTGGCTGGAAGCGGAGGCCGAGGCGCGCCGGGCATCGATCGAACTCGAGAACTTCATTTCGGCCGCGGCCGCCCTGGCGCTCTACCGGATCGGTGCGATTCGCCTCCAGCGTGGCGACCTGGAGGCTGCCGAGGAGGTCCTGACGCAGGCGCACGCCCGCGGGACGAAGACCGAGCCGGCGTTCTCGCTGCTGTGCCTCGCGCAGGGACGCACTGAAGTTGCAGCGGCGTCCATTCGGCGCGCCCTCGAGGACCCGCCGAGAACGACGTCCTGGGACGCGCCGCCGGACACGCCGCTGATGCGGATGCCCCTGCTGCGGGCCCAGATCGAGATCGCCCTGGCGGCGAAAGATCTCGCGACTGCGCGCGCGGCCGTCGATGAGCTCGAGGCGCTCGCGGGCCGGTTCGGCAGCCAGGCGATCGGGGCCGGCGTCGCAAGCGCGCGCGGCATGTTCCAGCTGGCCTCGGGTGGCGCGCCGGTCGCCGAGGTCGCCCTCCGCACCGCCGTCGAGGCGTGGACGAGACTGGAGGCGCCGCACGAGGCAGCGCGGGCGCGGATGGGGCTGGCCCAGGCGTGCGCGGCGAACGACAACGCGGACCGAGCCGCGGTCGAACTGCGGGCCGCCGCCGACACATTCGAGCACCTCGGTGCCCTCATCGACCTGTCGAGGGCCCGAGAGCTCCTCGCCTCCCTCGGCGACGAGGGAGGCGGCGCACCGAGGCACACCGACGCCCGGCAGCTGAAGGCGTTCGTCTTCACCGACATCGTCGACTCGACAAAGCTGGGCGAGCTGCTCGGCGACGAGGCCTGGGGGAAGCTCATGCGCTGGCACGATCAGGCGGTGCGATCGGCCGTAGCGGAGCACGGCGGGGAGGAACTCAAGAAGATCGGAGACGGTTTCTTCCTCGCCTTCGACGACACGGACCGCGCGATCGAGGCGAGATCGCCCTCCAGCGCCGCCTGGCCCAGCAACGTGACACCCAGGGTTTCGCCCCGTCAATCCGGGTCGGCATCCACGCCGCCGAGGCGACGCGGCTCGCCTCGGACTATTCGGGCACGGGCGTGAACATCGCCGCCCGGATCGCGGCAGCAGCCTCCGGGTCCGAGATCCTGGTCAGTGAAACGAGCCTTGCGGGCAGCCGGCGCTCGTTCGGCGAGACCGGACGTCGCACACTCGAACTGAAGGGCATCTCAGTGCCAACAACGGTCGTTTCGATCGACTGGCGCTGAGCGGTCGCGCCCTCAACAGAGCGGTTACTGTGGTGCCTATGTCTGGTCAGAACGAGGAGCAGGATCCGGGATCACCGTCGGCCTCGCGGTCACGACCGCCGGCAGACGAAAGCGACCGCGGTCCAGAGCGGCGGGAGCGCCGGTGGAGGAGTCGACTGCTTCATCAGGTGGGCGATGCCACCTCGCTCGCGACGGTGGGGCTGGCGGTCGCATCTCTCACGGCGCTGTGGCTGGCGGTGGGCTTCTTCTTTGCCTTTCCGTCCTGGTGGAACAATGTGCTGTACAGCGTGACGTCCTCGATCACGCTCGTCATGGTGTTCGTGATCCAGCACACCCAGGCCCGACAGCAGGCCGCGACACAGCGCAAACTCGACGAGATGGTGCGAGCCCTTCCGGCCGCGAACAATCGGCTCATTGCCGTTGAGGAGGCCGCCTCCGACGTGGAACTAGAGAACCTGGCGGACAGCAATCTCGATCACCGCAAGCAAGCAGAAACCGAAACCCAGCAATAAGTGTGAGCATGAACCCGTCGTGTCAACGACCCACTGTTCATCCGGCGACGGCCGGACCGTTTCCCCGAATGAACCCGGCGACGGCCGGAGCGAGCGATGCCCCCGCCTCGGCTGGGGTGCGCTTGGTTCCACTGATCTCGAACGAATGGTTCGCGTCGGTCAGCCACTGAAGCGTGGCCGTTGCGCCGATTCATTCGACGACCTGGTCGAGCTCGTCTCGGGTGGCGAACGGGTCGCGCGTGCCCTGCAGGAACAGCGTCGGCAGGTCGATTCCGTACCGGTGCTCGTCGCGCATCGTCTCCGGCTTGCCGGGCGGATGCAACGGGTAGCCGAGCAGGACCAGGCCTGCTGCCGCCATGCCGGCGGCCACCGCCATCGAGGCCATGCGCCCGCCGAAGGACTTGCCTCCCGCCCAGACGGGTTCGCCTGGGGAACGGGAGATCGCGACATCCATGGCCGCCCTCTCTGAGGACTCCATGCGTACATGATGCCCTCCCGCAGCTTCCCGCGGTGCAGGCCTACTTATACATGGCGATGAAGCGGCCGACCACGCCGCCGGCGCGCAGCTTGTCGATCGCCTCGGGGATCTCGGCCTGGGTGATCAGGTTCATCGGCGGGTTGAGCTGGCCCGACTTCATCAGCTTCCGCGCGGCATTGATGCTTCAATCGCACCTGCATCGTGCAACGCTGGTGGCATGGATCTGGAGGTGTCGCCCGCGCTCACGATTCCCGCGTCGGAACTCGGCTGGCGGTTCTCGCGTTCGTCCGGGCCCGGCGGCCAGCACGTCAACACCTCCGACAGTCGCGTCGAGCTCTTCTGGAACGTCGCCGACTCGGCGGCACTCGACGATGACCAGCGGATGCTGCTGCTCACGCGACTCGGGCGTCGCCTCGTCGCCGGGGTGATCACCGTGGCCGCCTCCGAGCGGCGCTCGCAGCTGCGCAACCGCGAGATCGCCCTGGCCAAGCTCGCCGACCTCGTGGCCGCGGGCCTTGCCCCCGATGCGGCTCCCCGCCGCCCGACCAAACCCACCCGGGGCTCGGGCCGGCGGCACCTCGCCGCCAAGCAACAGCGCTCGGCGACGAAACGGCAGCGGCAGCGGCCGTCCGCCGAGTAGCACCGTCCAGCCTGCAGGCTCCAGCCTTTGGTCCCTCGCATAGGTGAGGACGGCCGGCGAACAGTCATACGCCTGCTGTGGAAGCGCGTCGAGCGCGTCGAAGAAGCGCCGTTGCCCCGCGGAACTAGGGCGTGTCTCCTAATTCGTGTAACCAGATGGTGATGGCGCGGAGGACGACTCCTCCGCGGTAGGTGAGGGCGAGTTTGTCGTAGCGAGTGGCGA